>JAERSX010000198.1 GCA_016845285.1 Deltaproteobacteria bacterium
GGGCGCTACCCGCTGCTCCTCGAGAACCGCGTGGTCGGTCGCCTCTTGCGCATCCTGCTGGGTCCCATGGGCGGCACCTCCGTCTACGAGGGCCGCAGCTGTCTGAAGGACCGCCTGGGCACCCGCATCGCCTCACCCGCCCTCTCGATCTGGGACGACCCCCTCATCCCTCGCGGCCTGGGCAGCCAGGTCACCGACAACGACGGGCTGCCCGCCATGCGGCGGCCACTGCTCGAAGAAGGTGTCCTGAGCCGCTTCCTCGTGGGCGTGTACAACGGACGTCGGCTCAAGGTGGCCCCCACGACGGCCTCCACCTCCAACATCATCATCGAGCCGGGTACGCGCAGTCTCAGCGACATCTCCGAAGGCCTCGAGCGTGCGGTGCTGGTCCAAGGCTTCCTCGGGGGCAACACCAACCCCACCACGGGCGACTTCAGCTTCGGCATCCACGGCAAGCTCCTCGAGCGAGGCGAGCCCGTGGCCAGCTTGAGCGAGATGAACGTGGCCGGAAACCTCTTCAGCCTCCTCGAGCGGTACACCGAAGCGGCCGACGATGTCTGGCTCCACGGCAGCTGGCGTACCCCCACGCTGCTGTTCGACGACATCCAGTTCTCCGGCTCCTGAGTCATGATGCGCCTGCTGTTGCTGCTGGCGCTCATGGCGGGCCCACATGCGCAGGAGCCCGCAGCCGACGAGTCTTCCGAGGCTGCCGAGGTCGAAGCAGCCGAAGAGGAGGAGCCGGAGGGTGCTTCGCCCCCCCAGCGGCCCGTGGCATCCGAGGAGATCGTGGTCCATGACGATCTCGAGATCGCGCGCCGCCGAGCCGCCCTCGAGCGAGGGATCCGCAACCTGGAGTACCAGCCCGGCAAGCGCAAGGGTGACACGGTGGTCTACCGGCCCTACTCGCCGTGGAAGCCATCGGTGGTGGTCCACGACGAAGGCTTCATCATCATCAAGCGTTCGCCCGTCCGCTTCGCCCCTCCGACCAAGCGACAACGGGCAGTCGACTACCTCTGGTGCATTCCTCCCTTCGGACTCATGTGCATCCGACCGGGTGGTCAGGTCGTCAGTCCAGCCAAGCTGAACCACCAGAAGGCACGCGTGGCCTACACGGTGGACCCGGACCTACGCGACTGGCGAGAGGCCATCGTGAGTCGAGCCTGGTCAGCGCGGGTCGGAGAGGAGATCCCGACGCTTCTCGACGCCACCTGGCAAGACGGCGCCCCCATCAAGGGCGACGCCGTGCTCGAGACACCCGCGCAGCGCCGGGCCGCCATCCTCGACTTCTGGTCGGGTCGGGCCTGCAACCTCGAAGGGCAGGAGGTCCGCGACCTCGTGGCCCTCTTCCTCGAGTACGAGATCCAACCGAGCGACCACCCGCTCACGGCCAGCGAGATCGCCGCGGCATCCGAGGCCAACCGGTGCGGAGACCAGCTGCTCATCGGCGGCATGGAGCCAGCCATGGCACCGCGCGGCGCGGCGGATTAAGGACGGCGTCCATCACTGCTTCAGGTGGTCATCTCGACCCCATGAGGAGTGGGCCTCTGGCCTCTCCTCTTTTTTTTGGGCCACCGCCAACCACTACCCCCGAGCGCCCGCCTTCGTGGACCACGACCTCCGCCACCGTCTCCGTAGCGAGATCCGCAGCCTGCTCTCGACCACGGTCGAGCACATGGGCTTCGAGATCGTCGCCATCGAATTCGGCTCGGATCGACGGGGCACCATCTTGCGGCTCTACATCGACGGCCCTCACGGCGTCGGCATCCGCGACTGCAAGCGGGTCACCCACGCCGTCTCCCCCGAGCTCGACGCGTCCGACCCTCTGCCTGGGGCCTACCAGCTCGAGGTCTCCAGCCCGGGCATCGAACGACCAGTACAGACCTCGCGCGACTTCATGCGGTTCCGTGGCCTGCGGGCCAAGGTCCGGATGGTCCCCGGTAGCGGACGCAAGCGGTACAGCGGCGTCCTCGACGGTCTCGACGACGGTGCTGTCCGCCTCCTCGTCGGCGGTGAGCTCCAGCTCCTGCCTCACACCTCCATCGACCGGGTCCACCTGGACCTCGACCTCGACGAATTCCAACGCCTCGGCGAGGGCAAGCTGCCCTCCGCAGAAGGAGAAGCCTCATGATCAGCGATCTGGCACGCCTGATCGACGTCGTGCACCGCGAGAAGAACATCCCCCGCGACGCCCTCATCGAGGTGCTGGAGTCTGCGATGGTGGCCGCAGCGCGAAAGCGCTTCGGACAAGACCGCGACATCGAGGCTCAATTCAACGAGGATCTTGGTGAGGTAGAGCTCTTCGAGTTCCGTACCGTCGTCGACGAGCTCGAGGACGACGAGCTGGAGATCGAGATCGAGCTGGCTCGGCAGGCCGACCCGGACTGTGAGATCGGCGACTCGCTCGGCATCAAGATGCTCGTCGAGGACCTCGGCCGCATCGCAGCCCAGACCGCCAAGCAGGTCATCATCCAGAAGATCCGCGACGCCGAGCGCGAGATGACCTTCAACGAGTTCAAGGACCGCAAGGGCGAGCTCATCGCTGGCATCGTGCGGCGCTTCGAGAAGGGCAACATCATCGTGGACCTCGGACGCGCCGAGGCCATCCTGCCCAAGCGGGAGCAGGTGCCCACCGAGACCTACCGCCAAGGCGACCGGATCCAGGGCTACGTGCTCGACATCACGCGCTCCTCGAAGTCGCCCCAGGTCGTACTCAGCCGTACCCATCCGGGCCTGCTGATGAAGCTCTTCGAGCTCGAGGTGCCTGAGATCTACGAAGGCATCGTTCGCATCGAAGCCTGCGCCCGCGAGCCGGGCCACCGCGCCAAGATCGCCGTCTCCAGCCTCGACCGTGACGTCGATCCCGTCGGCGCCTGCGTCGGACTCAAGGGCTCGCGTGTACAAGCCGTGGTCCAGGAGCTGCGGGGCGAGGCCATCGACATCATCCCCTTCCACCCAGATCCCGCTCGCTTCATCGTCCACGCCATCGCACCTGCGCAGGTGAGCCGCGTCTACATGGACGAGCACACCCACAGCATGGAGCTCATCGTCCCCGACGATCAGCTGAGCAAGGCCATCGGCCGCCGTGGGCAGAACGTGCGCCTCGCCGCCCAGCTCACCGGTTGGCGGATCGACATCTACTCGGAGACCCGCCACACCGAGCTCGTGGAGCAGGCACGCGGAGAGCTCAGTCGACTTCAAGCCGTGGACGTTGAGGGCGTCGAGCAGCTCATCCGTCACGGCTTCCGTAGTGCGCAGGAGCTGTACGACGCCGAGGCCTACGAGATCGCCAGCATCCTGGGCATCGAAGAGGACGACGCGGACGCCGTCATCGACGAAGCCGAGGCCGTACTCGACGCATTGATCCTCGAGGAAGCCGAGAACCGCAAGGCACTCCCCGATGACGCAGAAGGCGAAGGCGAAGGCGAAGGCGAAGGTGAAGGTGAAGGTGCAAGCGAAGGCGAAAGCGACGAGCTCCCCGCGGAAGCCTGAGCGCAACACCAGAGGACGTCGCCCCGACGGGCCACGCCGTATGTGCGTGGCATGTCGGGGGGGACGCCATCCCGACGACCTGGTCCGCATTCGGCTGGGCTCGGACGGCTCCCTGTGCGTGGACACTCCGAGGCCAGCTCGCGGGCGTGGCGCTTGGGTCTGCCCCCTGCCGCAGTGCTTGGACGCCCTGACCCGACGACCCGGGCGGCTGGTGCGGGCCTTTCGTCATCGAGGCCGCCTCGATGTCACCGATCTCGCCGACCAGGTACGTCGTCATGCGCTGACCGAGGCACACCACGCCCTGTGGGCCGCCCGTCGCGCCGGGCTCTGCCGCGATCTGGAGGGTGCAGGAGCCCGGGCGACCTCACATCCTCGCTTGCTGGGCCTCGTGAGTGTCGGCTGTCCACCACCGCCACCCGCACCGGCCACCGAGCTCTGGAAAATAGATGCCCTGCCGGGGTCTGCCGAAGAGCCCCTGCGCAGCGTGGCACCGGGCGTTTTCGTGCTCCTCGAGGGAGCCCCTACTCTGCGCGCACGTCGATGGTTGCGGCGCCTCGCTCTACTCGGTTAGGGTCCATCGCCCTTCGGGATGGGTCCAGTCTTGGCTCGCGAGTCGAGAGCGCAATCCCCCCCCTTAGGACCGAGCAACCAGCACCGCGCACCTCGGCCCTCTCTAAGTAGAGCCCTGGGCGCCTTGCGGCGGGCCGCAGAAGCGACTCGACGCATTTGAGAAAAGGATCTGCATGTCCACCAAGGACTTGATCGAGCGACTGAACCGGTCTGGCACCCCGACGCGCACCTCGCGTGCGACGGCCGAGCCCCGTGCCAAGACCGAGGAGAAGGTCCGCCAGACCCGCGTGAAGGCCGGAGTCATCCGCCGCCGCCGCGTCGCCAAGGTGCCGGTCGCCAAGCCGAACCCCACCGCCCTGCCTCGCTCGGGCGGAAACCCGAACGCATCGGCCTCACCCGATGACACGTCGTCAACAAGCCAGAC
>JAERSX010000199.1 GCA_016845285.1 Deltaproteobacteria bacterium
CGTCATCGCCGTCATCGCCGTCATCGCCGTCATCGCCACCGTCGTCGCCGTCGTCGTCGTCGTCATCCGTCACGAGGTCTGTGCCATCGCAGTCCTGGTCGATGCCGTCGTCGGCGACCTCGGTCGCGTCTGGATTGACCGTGCCGTCGTCGTCGTCGCAGTCCGTGCTGTCCGAGACGTACCCGGACGGCTGGTCGCACGCGGTCTGGGTGGTGTCGGAGTCGCCGTAGCCGTCACCGTCAGCGTCGGCGTACCAGGCGCTGGCATCGACGGCATCGTCTTCGCCGGTGCTGGCATCACAGTCGTTGTCGACAGCGTCGCAGACCTCGTCTTCGCCGGGGTTGATGGCTGGGTCGGCGTCGTCGCAGTCGGTGTCGTCGGCCACATACCCAGAGGGTTGGCCGCAGGCGGTGGTGCTGCTGCTGGCGTCACCGTAGTCGTCGCCATCAGCGTCGATGTACCAGGTGCTGAACGTGCAGACGATGCCCGAAGACGACCCGTAGCCCAGGTACGCCGAGCCGCTCTCGAGCCCGCCGTCATCATCGCCGTACGCCCCCGTCAGCACGTCAGCGTAGCCATCACCGTCCACATCACCGGCACCCGAGACCGAGTACCCGAGGTAGTCGCTCGACGCGCCATCCGAGGCCGTGAGCTTGTCTTCAGAGGAGCTGTCGATGCCCGAAGACGACCCGTAGTACACATACGCTGAGCCGCTCTCCGCTCCGTTGTCATCATCTTTCGGGGCCCCCACCAGCACGTCGGCGTAGCCATCACCGTTCACGTCCCCGGCACCCGAGACCGAATACCCGAAGACATCAGTCGCCGCCCCGTCCGAGGCCACGAGCTTGTCTTCGGTGGAGCTGTCGATGCCCGTTGACGACCCGTAGTACACATACGCCGAGCCGCTGTACGTCCCATTGTCGTCGTCGCCCTGGGCTCCCACCACCACGTCGGCGTAGCCGTCACCGTTGATGTCCCCGGCACCTGACACCGACAACCCGAAGGTGTCGCCCGCCGCCCCGTCCGAGGCCAAGAGCTTGTCTTCAGAGGAGCTGTCGATGCCCGAAGACGACCCGTAGTACACATACGCTGAGCCGCTCTGGGTGCCATTGTAGTCGTCGCCCCACGCACCCACCACGATGTCTGCGTAGCCATCTCCGTCGATGTCACCGGCATCCGAGACAAAGAGCCCGAACTCATCGTTCGCCGCCCCGTCCGAGGCCGTGAGCTTGTCTTCAGAGGAGCTGTCGATGCCCGCAGACGACCCGTAGTACACATACGCCGAGCCGTCGTCCACACGGACGGCATCGTCGCTGTAGGCCCCGATCACCACGTCGGCGTAGCCGTCACCATCCACGTCACCGGCACCCGAGACCGCATAGCCAAAGCGGTCCCAATTGGCGCCGTCCGAGGCCGTGAGCTTGTCTTGACTGGAGCTGCTGATGCCCGCAGACGACCCGTAGTACACATACGCTGCGCCGACGACCTGCACCGTGGCCTTGTGCCAGTGCGCCCCCACCACCACATCGGCGTAGCCGTCACCATCCACGTCGCCGGCACCCGAGACCGAGTACCCGAACTTGTCTTGCGCCGCCCCACCCGAAGCCTCGAGCTTGTCTTCGGTGGAGGAGTCGATGCCCGAAGACGACCCGTAGTACACATACGCTGAGCCGATCTGAGAGGTGCTCCAGCCGTTGCCGTCGCCCCACGCACCCACAACCACGTCGGCGTAGCCATCACCGTTCACATCCCCGGCATCCGAGAGCGAATACCCGAACATCTCGCTGCCCGTGGCGTCTGAGGCCACGAGCTTGTCTTGGCTGCCCAGCACCGGGTCGACCGTCACGGGCCACACAGCTCCCGAGGTGATCACCCGTACCACCAGCCCCCCGGCGACCGGGCTCAGCTCTGCTGGCAGCAAGGTGCCCACGGCATCCCAGGCGAGCAGGTCGTCGTAGCGCCAGTAGCCCCCGGTCGTGCCCGTGAACCACGCACCCAGACCGTCGGGGTCGACGCCACCGAGCTCACCGGCGGTGAGCGCCAGGCGAAGCTCGACGAGATCTCCCTGCGGCTCGTGGAGGGTCCAGCCCTGCCGCACCCCGTCGGCACCGCTCGCCCACCACTCCGTCAGCGGGCCGTGAGGCAGCTCTGCGGCGGCGGCACACCGTCCACCCACCTGCTCGCTCGACGGGGCACAGCCTCCCAGCACCGGCTCCACACCACCCAGGCTCTGGCTGCCCAGCGCCACCGTGGCCAGCCCCAGCTCGTCGGCGCCGTGGCGGGCGCGAAGGCCCTCGGCAGACAGCTCTGCGTGCAGCACACCCGGCACGTGGGCCGTCAGGAGGCCCGGCGCCGACTCCTCGAACTGCCGGCGGTCGGCCGCCAGCACGCTGCGCAGGCTCTGGGCACCGCTCGCCTCCGCGAGGCGTGACACGTCGGCAGCCCCGTGAGCAGAGTCCGACGACGGCTGGTTCGAGGGGCTGCAGGCCGGCGAGAGGGTCGCTGGGAGCCAGAGATACAGTAAGCGATTCATTGAGCCCGACCCTCGAAAGACACGTTTGGCAAACACTTATCCAGCATCACACCTACCACGGCACAACGCCAGCGTATACCTCCCTGATGGGCAACCGCGCCTCGGGGGGAGAGGCCCCGACCGGGGACCGTCTCACCAGCCCCCCTCGGACCCTCCGTACGCGCCCAGGTCGCTCCGTGAGCCGTCGACATCCTCGATGGAGGGGTCGCCGGCATCGACGAGTGGCGAGTCTGCAGAGAGGTGGAGATCCCAGTCGTTCACCGACTCAGCGCTGCGGTCGGCGTGGAGCGGGTCTTCGGAGAGGTTGCCGCTCTCCCCCGTCTCGTCGCCATCGGTCTCGAAGAGGTCGTAGTCCGAGTTGTAGACGTTGGTGTAGGCCCACAGGAAACCACTGTTCCAGTCGGCACGGTACACCTCCCGACCGTCTCCGCTCAGGCTGGCGCTCAGCACGCTGTCCACGATGGAGCTGTTCCGCACGACCAGGTAGTCCACCGCCGAGCCATCCACGAAGAGACCGCCGCCGTGGGCCGTCCGCCCGCTCACCTCGTTGGCCACGAGCTCGACATTGCTCAGCTGGAGCGCGCCATCCACCCCCTCCAGGGCCACGCCTCCACCTTGGGCGGTGTCGCGGCTCGAGGTGGCCGTGTTCCCCACGAGGAGAACGTTCTCCAGCACGGCCTCTCCCTCGGAGGCG
>JAERSX010000200.1 GCA_016845285.1 Deltaproteobacteria bacterium
CCGCCGGCGCTGCCCACGCCCAGGACAACCGCGCGGCCGGCCTCTTCACCTCGGAGGCCCGACAGCTGCCCCTCGTGGCGCAGGCCCTGACCGTCGAGGTCATCGGCGACGAGGCGCGGGTCCACCTCGTCCAGGACTTCGTCAACGATGGAGCCGCCGCGGGGCAGGCCGACTACCAGCTGGCCCTCCCGACGGGCGCCAGTGTGGAGGGCTTCGGCTTCTGGACCGAAGACCGCTTCCTCGAGGCCACCCTGCAGTCCTCCGAGCAGGCCGAGGCCAGCCACCAGCGGGCCGCCGCCCAGGGTCGCAGCACGGGCCTGCTCCGCGAGCAGGGCCGCATGCACAGCTTCTCGGTCTACCCGGTGGCCGCACGGTCCACGACCCGGGTGGAGACCACCGTCCGGCTGCCCGTGGAGATGGATCTCGGTCGGAGTCAGCTGCGGCTGCCCATCGACCGCTTCCTCGGCCAGCCGGGGCCCGACTCCACGGTGCTCGTGGACCTCCAGAGCCTCGAGCCCCTCGCCGAGCTCGGCATCGAGGGCTCCGAGCCCGTGGTGCTCTCCCGTGGCACGCGCACCGCCACGCTGGCCTGGTCGGGCGACGAGGCCGCGACCCTGTGGTGGCAGGAAGAGGCCCCCCCCTTGCTGATGAAGGCCGCCCGGGTGCCGCTCTACGATGGGGCAGAGGGCATCCAGCTCCGCGTGGTGCTCCACGATGCAGACGGCATGGAGAGCTCCTGGGAGCGCACCGAGGTCCTCGTCGACGGCTCCTTCTCCATGCGGCGGCGGGCGGGTGCCCTGCGCACCTTCGTGAGCCGCCTCCAGGAGCGCGGCGGCGGCGACATCGGCCTCACCGTGGTCGCCGACGGGACCCACCGCCGGGTCGACCTCGACCAGCCAGCGCGGGTGGTGGTGGACGACCTGCTGAGCGGCGGACACCGTGCTGGGACCGAGGACTTCAGGTCGGCCCGACGGGACCTGGGCTGCGGCGGTGGCGTTCGCTGCGTGGCAGTGGCCGACGCCCAGCTCGACGGCCTGGCAGACCTGTCCCAGGACGGCGAGCGCTGGTTGCTCCTGGCAGATCCCCACGAGAAGGCCTGGCTCGCGCGCCTCCCCGAAGACGCTGCGCTCTACCAGGTGGGCGTCGACTCCGAGGCTCGCCTTCGGTCCCTGTCCGACGAGCTGGTCCTGCCTGTCCTCGAGCTCGACAGCCTCACCCTCGACGGCCGAGAGCTGGAGGGCCTCTCCGACACGGCCCTTCGGGTGGCCGAGGGCGGCATGCTCAAGCGCTTCTTCGAGGCTCCCTCTGCCGACGCCGAGTCGCTGCAGGTGCTCGCGCGCCTCGGCGAAGAGACCGTCCGGCTCGACGTGCCGCTGCGCACCTACGACGCCGAGTCTCCGGCTGGTCAGGCTGCCCGCACCGGCTGGTACCGCGCGTCGTTGGCCCGGATGATGGCCAGCTACCGCGCCGATCCCGACGAGGACCTCAAGCACGACATCGTCGCCATCTCCCTGCGAGAGCAGATCCCCACCGCGTTCACGGCGCTCCAGGTCGACGATCCCGAGCTGTCGCTGGCGGCCATCAAGCCGGGCGATCCCACCCTGACCGTGCACGGAGAGGCCGGTCTCACCGAGGTCGCCGCCTGGTACCCCTTCGGTGACGCCCGTCGCCTCGTCTCCAACGGCACCGCCGAGGGCGACTTCTCCGACCGCTTCCTCGTGCCCCGCTACTGGGATCAGCGCGCCTACCGGGTGGAGGTCTTCAAGGCCTTCGATGACGGCTCCGAGAGCCGCGAGCAGGTCTGGTACGTGCTCGACGAGGATGCGCCCCAGGTGGAGCTGCGCCTCGACGACAGCCTCATCGCGGTGGATGCAGGTGCCGAGGGCCCCGACATCGGCAGCGTGCGGGTGCAGTCCTCGGGCGCCGAGTGGGCCATCGAGCGCGACGATGACGGGCTCTGGCGTGTCCCCACCGACAGCGTAGCCGCTGACTTCCACCTGCTGGTTCGTGATCGGGCTGGCAACCGCAGCACCCTGGCCGTGCATCATGACCACGCCGGCCTGAGCGTCGATGCCGGCGGCCGGGCCGGCCCGGTGACCGAGCCGGTGCCCTGGTCTGACGAGCCGGTGTTCATGGGCCAGGCCGACAGCTCCCCGGCATCCCTGGTCCAGGTGGGTGATGTGCTTGAGCTCCACCTCGGCGATCGTCGCCTCCGCGCTGCGAATGCCCCGGCCCTGCGCTCCCTGGTGGTCGAGAGCACCCTGGACCTGCCCGATGGGCGTGTCCTCGTGGGCACCCGCGGTGGCGATCTCCTCGCGTTCTCTGGCGAAGGCGTGACGGTGCTGCCCCTGGGCCAGCCGGAACACCCGGTCAGCGGCATGGTTCGCTTCGACGACGGCACCGTGCTCATCGGTGTCCTCGGAGAGGGGCTGTTCGAGTGGAGCGGCACCACCGTGCGCCCGTCCCGGCTCCGCGTGGGCTCGGCCTTCATCACAGGGCTCGATCGCGATGCCGATGGCACCATCCTGGTCGCCACCCCCTACAACGGCTTGTGGCGTGTCTCCGAGGGGGGGCTGGGCTGGAAGGCTCGCTTCGCCTCCGACCACGTCACCGGCCTGAGGCGGACCGCCACCGGCCTCGAGATCCGCAGCGGTCTGTCCACCTGGACCCGCACCGGGCGCGACCGCTTCACCCGCAACGAGGCCGTGGGGAACGGGCTTCCCCAGGAGGCGCCCGATCTGACCGCGGCCGTGCACTGGGGCCAGCAGGTCGCCGTCGCTGGCTTCGACACCGGTCTCCATCTCCTCGAAGGCGGCGCCCTGGTGCCCTTCCCGCTGCCCCTGGACGTCTCCGAGAAGCGCATCAACGATCTCGCCGTGCACGAGGGCTGGCTGTGGCTGGCCACCGAGGGTGGGGTCCTGGCCCTGTCCCCCGATGGACGGACGCTTCGGCGCCTCCACGAAGGCGCCTCCTACGACCTCGACGTGGGTGAGGCCGGTGTGGCCATGGCCTCATCGACGGGTCTGCGGGTGCAGGGCGGTGTCGACGGCGAGTCCTGGCTCCTCGACCGTGCCGCCGACGGCACCGTGACCGCCGGCACCGGCAAGTGGATGAGCGTGGCCTGGCACGAGGGCAGCCTGTACGCCGGCGGCATGGAGGGGCTGGTCCGCTTCGCGCCCGAGGCCGCGCCGCTGACGGTGGCCGATGGCTTCGATGCCAACTGGGTCACCGCCCTCGCGAGCGGCGAGGATGAGCTGGTCATCGGCACCTACGCCGACGGTGTGTGGCGACTCGACGACGCGGGCGTCGCACCGATTGCCGGGCTGGCCGGCAGCTGGGTGCCGCCCCACGCCTTGCGCCACATCGACGGCGACCTGTACGTGGGCGGCATCGGCGAACCTGCGCGTCGCGCGACGGTGGGGACCGAGGACGCCCGCGTCGAGGCCCTCCGGGTGCCGGCCCGCGACATCAATGGCTTCCTGCCCCTCGGGGACGGGACGATCCTGGTGGTGACCAGCGACGGTCTCGCAGTGTTGGGAGAGACCGAGCTGGCGGTGCGCTGAGGTCGGGGTCCTGCTGGGGTTTGTGCAGGCCTTCGACAGAGGTGCATGGAGCCGGGGGGCGCGCGGCCCCCCGGCTCCCACCAAGCTCGACCCCTGGGTGTGGGCGGTGTAGAAGTTGGCTCGTTGGAGAGGCCGCGATGACCGGGACAGCACCACCACGACCCGAGCTCTCGCTCGGCAAGAAGCTGGGCTTCTCGGCGGTCATGGTGGTGGTGCTGTTGTTGATGGCCGAGGCCGTCATGGCCTGGCTTCCCTGGCAGCGCCTCATCGCCCGTGATCACGCCGTGGGGAGCGGGGTCCAGACCGTCATCCTGAGTGTCGGTGACTCGGTGACCTACGGCGACGGGGTGGAGGCGCACGAGGCCTTCCCGAACCGGCTCAAGGCAGCGCTGGAGGTGCGCGGAGTCGACGGTGTGGATGTGGTCAACGCGGGCGAGCAGGGCGCCGATGCCCACCGCGCCGCCGATCTCCTGCAGCGCTCCTTGCAGGCCATGCCCCAGGGCACACGTCCGATCGTGACCTGGCTGGTGGGACACAACAGCTTCATCCAGTACCAGTGGCGACAGGCCAAGGCCCCCCGGACCGGTGCGGGGAGTGACTCGGAAGAGTCGAGTGGCTGGACGCCCCGCCTCTTCAAGGTGCTCCTGTGGAGCTGGGGGGCGGCGGCAGAGGAGGTGCCCCCGGTCGAGCTCGACCCTCGGGCGCTCGCCGCCTATCGCCAGCGATTCGAGGGGATGGCTCGGCTGGTGGCCAACAAGGGTGGGCAGTTCTACGCCATGACCTACCTGGTGCCCGGTGCCCCCACGGCCGACATGGAGCCGTACCAGCAGGAAGCCTTCGGCGCGAACCGGGCCGTCGACCTCAAGCTCAACGCTGTCGTCCGCGAGCTCGCCGCAGAGTTCGACGTGCCCCTCATCGACCTCGAGCGCCGCATCCGGGTGCCGCCAGACTGGGACGCCGAGTGGTTCCTCGACCCCATCCACCCCACGCCCCACGGGCACCAGGCCATCGCCGACACCCTGCGCGAGGCGCTGGTCCTCGACGGCGCGCTACCCCAGGAAGCGCTCTGAAGGTGAGAGGGAGCCGCGCGCGGCTCTGTGCCTCCACAGGGGCTCAGCGGCGACGCCAGCCCACCAGGCCCAGGCCGGCCAGCCACAGGCCTCCAGCGGCGCCCAGCGGGGCCTGACAGCCACAC
>JAERSX010000201.1 GCA_016845285.1 Deltaproteobacteria bacterium
GGCCAGGGGCGGCCTCGCGACAAGGGACCGGTCGTGGCATGGACCATGACCGACGGCCAGGGCTACGCCCAGCGGGTGGTGGCCATCGAACCCTTCTGGATGGACCGGACGGAGGTCACGCGCGCCGCCTACCGCGCCTTCCTGGTCGACACCGGCTACCGACCGCCCTTCGTCCACGAGGACTGGGCGACCGAGGGCTGGAACTGGGAGGGCGTCGACTTCCCAGCGGACACAGGCGAGCACCCGGTGGTGTTGGTCAACTGGTACGACGCCCAGGCCTTCTGTGCCTGGGCGGACAAGCGCCTTCCCACCGAAGCCGAGTGGCAGCTGGCCGCGCTCGGGCCGGGCACGCTCCAGTACCGCTACCCGTGGGGCACGACCTACGACGGCAGCGCGGCCAACCACGGACGCATGGGCGACGATAACTTCGACGACTCCGACGGTTACCTCGTCACCTCGCCGGTGGGTGTGTTCCCCGGGGGGCGCAGCCCCTACGGCCTCGACGATGCCTTCGGCAACGCCTGGGAGTACGCCTCTGACTGGCGTGTCGACGGCTGGGAGCTCGTCGAGGGGGAGCTCGATCAGGGCGTGATGCGCGATGTGAGCACGCCGGGCCCAGGCCTGTACGTGGTGGTGCGTGGCGGGTCGTACTTCTTCGATCTCGAGGAGCATCCCGAGGGGGAGCGGAACGCCTTCTTGCCCGAGCTGCGCCGCAAGACCTCGGGCTTCCGCTGCGCCCGTGACGTCTGATGCGCCCGTGACGTCGGAGCCCTCGACGGAGCCCCAACCCGAAGGCTCTTCCTCAAGCAGAGGGGCCCGACGCTGGCTCGGACGGCTGGGCCTGCTCGTGGGCGGTCTGCTCGTGGGCATCTTGTTGGCCGAGGTGCTCGCGCGGATCGTGAGTCCCGAGGGCGGCGCGGACTTGCTCTTCAACGGCTCGGACGGCTCGCCACCTGGGCTCTACCTCCAAGATGCAGAGCTCCTGTCGGTGCCGGCCACGGACTTCTCCGGTGAGGTCGTGGGACTCGGGCGGACCGTGTCCATCCGCACCAACGAGCACGGCCTGCGAGGCCCCCCGCTCGGGCCCCCGCAGGGCCACCGCTGGATCGCGGTGGGGGACTCCTTCACCATGGCTGCGCAGGTGGAAGAGGAGGAGACCTTCACGGCCCTTGTTCACGCCCAGACCGGCCAGGAGGTCCTCAATGCGGGGGTGGACGGCTACTCCACCTGGCAGGCGGCGCGCCGCTACATCCGCCTCGATCGGGAGGCCGAGTCCGACCGGCTGCTGCTGGTGTTCTTCCTGGGCAACGACATCTTCGAGAACCAGACCTTCCCCGAGCGCATCCGGGGTGCCAGGAACATCCAGGCCGGCCAGCCCGTCCTCCGCGCCCCCGTGAGCGGGAGCACCCTGTTGCTGCTCCGCTACAGCTACCTGCACGCACACTGGCGGGTCTGGTCGCGACGTGACGTGGTGAGCCGGGGCGACGACCCCATCCGTGAGCGCTGGCGCCAGGAGCTGGGGCTCTTCCACGCCGAGGGGCAGGCGGCCATGTCCCGTGAGCTGCGGGAGACCTACGAGGCCCTGCGCGAGCTCAAGGAGCGGGTGCAGCAGCGAGGAGACCGGCTGCTCGTGGCCATCGCGCCGCCGGCCTTTGCCGTGGAGCAGGAGCGTGCCGAGGAGACCTTCTCCATGGTGGGGCTCGACCCCGCCCAGGCGGTGCTCGACGGGCCAGCAACCGCAGTGGCCCGCGTGGTCGGAGACCTCGGCCTCCCCAGCTGTGACCTGCAGCCCGACCTTGTCGCCGCCGCTGCCGCAGGCCAGACGCCCTACTTCCGCTACGACGGCCACTGGACCCCCGCTGGGCACGAGGTGGTGGCCCAGACGCTCAGCGACTGCATCGAGAGCCTGCCCCACCTCCGATGATGGCTGGCCTCGGAGTACTCTGCCCCAGCTCGGAGACTGCGTGCGCACCGTCCTCTTCCTGCTGAGCCTGTGGGGCTGCGGCGATCCTCCTCCCGCGGCCGACCCCTCCTCCGACCCTGTCCAGGCGACGGCGACGGCGACGGCCACCGACGCGCCACCTCCTGACGGTGGCCCTGCGGTCGACCAGGGCCAGCAGCACCCGCCGCTGCCGGCCGACAACCCGGTCTGGGAGTGGGACGCGGGCGGCTTCGTGCCCGACTACGGCTGGTATGGCGAGCACAGCTGGGCGGACGTGCGCATGCGGGTGGCCGGTCATCTGTCCACGGCCGGGCGGGATCTGGCCCGGCTGCAGGCCCAGCAGGGCGACCTCGCCGGAGCCGCCGAGACCTATGTCTGGCTGGCCGTCCAGCTCGACGAGATCGCGGTCGCCGAAGGGGGCGTGAGCCAGAAGATCAGCGTGTTGCTCTCCGATGCCGCGCGGTCCGACGCCGCCTTGCTGACGGCCCTGTCGGCGTCGGGGTCCCTCCCCGAGGCCGGCGGGCTGCGCGAGCTGCGCCGCCGCTACCTCGACGCAGCCATGCGTGCCGAGCCCGATCCTGCGGTGCTCTCGTCACTCCAGCGCGAGCTGCTGCCCCTCATCGAAGACTCCCGGCCAGACCTCGCCATCGACGGCTTCGCGGACTTCGACAGCCGCCACGAGCTTCGGGTGGCCCTGTTCGAGGCCTACCTCGACAGCCTCGACCCCCTCGCCCTGACCGACCCCTGGGGCTACTTCACGGCCGACGAGCGGCGGCGGCAGGCCCTGGCCCTCTTCGTGGCAGCCGGGTCGATGGGTGGCGGGGAGGCCCTTCCCGACGGGCTCTTCGATAGCTCAGGGCCCTTCGAGGGCGCGGTGGTCGATGTGAGCGAGCTGCCTCCCATCGAGCGCCCGGCCGCCGTGGCGCGGGGTCTTCGCGCCGCCGAGCACGCCGACCGCTTCACCCGCGAGGGCCTGGGCTGGCTGCCCACGGGCGATGCGTTGATCGACGTGGGGGCCGAGCCTGGTCCGCTGGCCATCGGCACCCTCGAGAAGCTGGGCCTGGACGACCCCGCCCACGCCGCCTGGCTCGACTCGCGGGCTGGGGAGCTCAACGCCGCCTTGGAAGACGATCCCGAGGGGGTCCAGCCCATCCTCGAGGGCATGGTCGACGTCCTCGACGGACACGGCCACGGCAGCCGCTACTACAACATCAAGCAAGCCCGAAACGAGGCGGTCCGCGTCTTGGCTCGCAACGGTCGGCCGGACCTCGCCCGCACCGTGCTGCGTGGTGCCTACCCGCTGCACAACCAGGACTGGGCCTGTCCCAACCGCATCGCCATCCTCGAGGCCCTGGAGGGGCGGCTGCTGGCCCTGGCTGGTGACCCGGGGGCCGAGGCC
>JAERSX010000202.1 GCA_016845285.1 Deltaproteobacteria bacterium
GCACCCGCACCCGCCACGTTGTGTTCGAAGCGCACCCCATCCAGCCAGAGCTCCTCGCCAGAAGACCGCACCGCGCCGCCGTGCGCGCCCGCGATGTTGTCGGTGAAGGCGCTGTCGACCAGACGGAGAGGGTGACCTTCGGGATCGTCCCGGCTGTAGATCGCCCCGCCATCGCCAGCCGGCGCCTCGTTGGCCACCCACGACGTGTCGGTCCCGCTCAGGTCGGTGTAGACGTCGGCGTAGAGCGCCCCACCGTCTCCGGTCTGCGATTCGTTGTGCTCGAAGACCACGGCATCGAGGACCAGCGTCATGCCAGCTGCGTAGATCGCCCCACCGTTTCCGGAGCTGCTGTGGTTCCAGGCCAGCCCACAGTCGCGCAGCGTCGCGTCTGCGGCGAGGGCGAGGGCACCCCCGCCCTGGACGGCCTCGTTGCCCTCGAAGGTGCTGCCCGACACCTCGAGGCTGCCGCTCATGAGGTAGAGGCCAGCCCCCATGCGGGCCACGTTGTCCCGGATGGTGCTCTCCGAGAGGGACACGTGGGGGCCCACCACGGTCACGCCCCCACCGTCGGCGCTCTCCACGCCCAGGTCTTCGAGGATCAGATCACTCAGCGCGATCTCTCCCTCCCCCTCGAGGAGCAGGCCACGACCGCCCAGGTTGTGCACCGTGAGGCCCGAGATGCTGCCCGAGCCGCTGAAGTACAGGGCCATGTCCTCGCCGCCAGCGTCGAGCACGGTGGCCTCGGCTCCGTCGACACCCACCAGGCTCAGGTCGTAGCGGCCCAGGTCGATGGCCATGCTGTAGGTGCCGGGGCCCAGCTCGATGGTGTCGCCGTCGCGGGCGTCTCGTACCGCGTCGGCGACGGAGGCATAGGGGCCACTGCCGTCGGCCGCGACCTCGAACACCGCCGCTGCCACGGAGCCGACCAGGAGCAGCCACACAGCTCAGTCCATCATGGCCGCGAGGGGTTCGGCACCATCGGTGAACTCGGTGGGATCGACGTCTCCCAGTGCCAACAGGGTGGCGCCCAGGTTCTGGCAGGTGGGTACCTCGCCCTCTTCGTAGAGCTCGCCGCTCTCGAAGTCGACGGGCTCGCCCAGCACGCTCTCGTCGTAGCTGCCGATCATGCGACCGCCGGAGATGCCCGAGCCCATGAGCAGGCACGAGGTGAAGGTCCAGTGGTGCTTTCCACCGTGGTCGTTGAGCTGCGGGTGGCGGCCCATCTCGGAGACCACCACCACGGTGACCTCGTCGAGCAAGGAGCCTCCGAGCAGGCCGGTCCGGTCGCTCAGCTCGCTCATCAAGCCACTCAGCTGGGCGAAGAGATCCCCGAAGTGCGAGGTGGTGGTGCCGATGTAGATGTGCTCGTCCCAGCCGCCGTTGTCGGCCCCCCGATGCTGCACCGTGACCACCCGGCTCAGGCCACTGGCCAGCAGGTCTACCGCTGTGCTGAGCTGGTTCTCGAAGCTCTTGACCGAGATGTTGACGTCGATGGAGCCTTCGTCGAGGGTGGCCATGGTGCCCAGCACCGTGTCGTAGTGGCCCGCGAAGGCCGCCGGCCGACCGGCTGGCGCAGCCTCGGTGAAGGCCCCCGCCCGTTGCCGCACCATGGCGTCCACCGCGGCATCCACCGCCTCGTTGACGGGCTTGGAGGGCGAGTCGATGTCGCTGATGATGGCGGTGCCATCGAGCAGGCCCGAGAGCTGCCCGCCGGTGCCGGCACGCACCAGGCTGGAGCCATACCGGTAGTTGTAGGCAGGGCCACTCAGCACGACGTGGGGCAGGAGCAGGCTGCTGTCGCCATGGGCAGCGATGATGGTGCCGAAGTCGTCGGCCTGGGTGGAGGTGCCGCCCGTGAAGAGCAGGCGCCTGCAGCGATCATGGGTGATGCTGGGGATCTCGAAGCCGTGCAGGGCGCAGGTCTGGCTGCCCCAGTCCTCGTAGAAGGACCGAACGTCCGACGAGGTGTCGGCCTCGACGAAGCTGTGGCCGTTCTCGCTGGCGGGCGCCAGGCCGGAGTCGACGTCGACACCCTCGTAGTCGAAGAAGGGCCAGAGCGCATAGCTGGTGTCCCAGCCACCGATGGCGAAGACGATGAGGAAGCGCCGGTCGGCCGCCGAGACGCTGGCGCGCGCGGGCCGAGGCAGGCCGGCTCCCACCAACCCAGCTGCGCCAGCGGCACCCGCGCGCAACACGCCGCGTCGGCTCGGTCGCCAGAGAGGTCCACGGGCCATCAGTAGCTCACGAATTCGGGGTCACGGAGGAGGACGGTCCAGATGGCCTTCCACGCGTTCTGGGCCGGGTCAACGGCCAGCTCCATGGCGGCGATCTCCTGCCACAGGCCCACGAGGTCGGCGACCTCCTCCGCGCTGGCCCGGCGGGCGAGAAGCTGGAAGTGGAGATCATCGATGATCTCGGTGAGCTGGGCCTCATCGGGGTCGAGGGGCAGGCCGGCGAGCGGCCCCGAGGCCGGCTCTTCGTCCCACGCCAGCGTGCCTGCGTGGTACACGCTCGCTTGGGCCAGACGCTCGATGACCAGCAGGCTGGTCAGGGTGGGGTCGGGCTGGAGCTCGGTGACGTTGCGCCCGTCGCTGCCGCCGGCCAGCACTCGGTAGCCGACGAGGTCGTCGTCGAGCATCCAGGTGCCGTTCTGGGACCACCGCCAGCCGGTGAGGTGGCCGAACACCGAGTCGAGCAGCGAGGGGGTCATGGCGCGAAGGCTCACCTCGCGGTCGAGGCGTCCCGTGTCATCGAGGTCGACCACCGCACCGGCGCGGTACTCGTCGGAGTCGGTGATGGCCCGGAGGAGGGCCTGCACGCGCAGATCGTTGTCCTCGAAGACCTCGAGGAGCTCCAGCCGCAGCGGCATGTCTTCGAGGGCGAGATCCCGGCGGAGCAGCAGCTCGGTGAAGGTCTCCACGCCGCACTCGACGAAGCGTGGATCTGCGGCCACCGCACCGCCCAGCTCGCTCAGCCCGCTGATGGGCTGACCCCACCAGGCGGCGCCCACCTGCAGGGCCTCGGGCCCCAGGATCTCCCGCTCGGGGTGGTAGCGCTCCGCCTCCACACCGCCGTGGTCGGAGACGGTCCAGAAGCCGAACAGGGCGGCCGACAACGGCTCGATGACCGAGTGGCAGGCCAGACAGGCCGGATCGGAGCGGACCATGTCGACGGTCTCGGTCTCGTCGAGGAGATCGTCGCGGGCCGCAAAGGACACCGGACGCAGCAGGAGATCCTCACAGACCAGCAGGCGGCTGATGGCCTCTGCCCGCGCGCGGTTCTCGTTGAAGCTCGACGTCTGGTAGCGCCACCACAGGCCGTTGGCGACGAGCACGCCACCTGCCGGACGGGCATCGGTGTAGGTCACCACCTGCCACCCACCGGAGTCGAGATCGTAGCCCTCCATGGGCCAATTGGGCGCGAGATACTCGTTGGCCAGGGTGTAGTCGGCCAGCACCACCTCGGTCCATGGCAGGTCTTCGGTGACCACGTGGGCGATGAGGCGCAGGGGCTCCTGGCCGATGGAGCGCATCCAGCTGTGTCGGTCCGAGAGCTCGTAGCCGTACTCGTAGTACTCGGCGGGCATGCCATCGACGAGGGTGGCCCAGCGCTCTGCCAACAAGGGCACGATGCGCTCGGCGAGCTCTGGCTCCGCCAGCCAGGCGTCGCGATAGACCTCGAGCTGATCGGGGTCGTCCTCGACGGTCTCGAGCTCCTCGAGGGTGGGGAGTCGACCACGCAGGTCGATGGACAGCCGCCGCAGCAGGCGCGGTCCGTCGAGAGACTCGAGGGCCGGGGCGTCTGCGGTGGCCGTGTCGTCACCGCCGTCATCGGTGTCTGTGTCGGCATCCACGTCGGTGTCGGCGTCCGCGTCTCCACCAGGCACGACACCCTCCATGGCGGCATCGGGGCCACAGGCCAACAGCCAGAGCAAAGAGATCATGGCTCTGCCACCGCCTCTGCATGGAACATCTCGAAGGTGGGCCCGAAGTCGTGACAGCTCTCGCCCACGTCGTTGCCCTGGACGTCGACCCAGCTCGTGCAGGGCTCGCAGTCCTCGGTGAACTCGGCGCTCGCCCAGGTGCCGTCAGCCCGCCGGACCTGGAGGGCGCCCGCATAGGGAGCGTGCGCACAGATCTCCGACGACCAGATGACGTCGTCGAAGCGCACGGCGTGCAGGCCCCAGCCGAAGCTCGTCGACAGGTCGATGACGTCGACCACACCGTCCGTGGACGCCCGGATCGTGCTCGTCATGCTCAGCCCTTCTCGGAGCCAGGCGTGCTCGGAGTCCGAGTACTGGTAGGTGCCCAGGTGCTGCAGGGTGCCGAAGATGGAGCCGGTGTCGCTGCGCTCCCAGCGATGGACGTAGGTGGCCGCGTTGCGGTACGACGCCCCCTCCGGTGGGGTGATCACGAAGTTTCCATTCGTGAGACGGATCTCGTGGAGATCGGCCTCCCCCTCTTCCGACTCGTCGGTCCCCTCGAAGTACACCTCGAGCACACCAACGTACGAGTAGCCGCTGTCCGAGGTGCAGCCCTCGAGGGCCCCGTCGAGCTGGTAGTCATCGCCGGGGCACTCCGCGTCGCCTTCGTCGATCATGGAGGCCACCGTGGCCCACATGCCGCGCGGACCAGGGAAGCCCTCGGCGAAGGCGTCCTCGAAGGCAGCCGCCGCGTCGTCGCCCGTGAAGGGCTCAAAGGGCTCGCCGGTGTCTGGGTCATCAACGACGGGATCGCCAACTGGCTCGGAGCTCGCGAGGTCACCGGGCAGCACGAAGGGGCTGTCTTCGCCCGTGTCGGCTGGGTCATCGCCACCAGGCCCCGGAGTGTCCACGGG
>JAERSX010000203.1 GCA_016845285.1 Deltaproteobacteria bacterium
CCTCTACTACCTGCCTGATCCGGCGGCGGCTCTGCGCGAGTGGGCGCGGGCCTGTCGAGCGGGCGGTCGTCTGAGCATCATGGTCGACCTCTACGCCGAGGCTCCCCTGGCGGGGGCCTGGGTGGCGGCGCTTCCCATCGAAGTACACGTGCTCTCAGAGGCCGAGCTGGCCGAGCTCTGCCGAGCAGCGGGCTGGACCGACGTGCGCACGCGCCGCTTCCCCGACCCACGTCCTCCGCGCTCCGAGGCGGAGTTCGAGCCCAACGAGTGGTCGCCGAGCTACGCGCTGTACCTCGAGAGCAAGCGCGTGGGCAGCCTGCTCATCGAGGCGCGCCGGGGCTCCTGAGCCCCGCCTGGCAGCTGATGGGGTGATTTTCGGGGCCTCGGAGGCAGCGGGCCTCGGAGAGGCTGCTGCTCAGTGTGCCCCCTCACTCGGCGGAGCGCGGGTCCCGAGCATGGGCAGCACGAGGAACACGGCTGCGGTGAGTGCGTAGGCGAGGGCTGCGTCGGGGGCGGCGTTCCAGCCGAGCTGCAGGGCCGTGTCAGCGGGGGTCCAGGTCCAGGCGTGCATGAGGCCGACGAAGCTGAGCACGGCGCCCCCGCCCATCCAAGCGGCGGCCGTCTTGAAGTGTCCCTCGATGACGGCAACCGTGGCGGCGGCGAGGATCATCGCGGTGAAGATGAAGCCCTGCTCCAGTGAGAAGACCCCCTCGGGGAAGAGCTCCGCCTGGGCCAGCGCTGGTGCCACGTCGGAGAACTGGGCCCCCTCGCCCCCCCAGGTCGACTGTGCGGAGCGGAGGGCACCCTTGATGACCAGCGCGCCCCAGGCGGCCACGCCCGGGAGAAAGCCGATGACCACAGCGGGCGCGTGGGCGCGTGGCACCGCCTGGAAGGCCTGGGCGGCGATGACGATGCCGATCCAGAGCACGATGGCCATGCCCGCCTCGATGGGCACGGCCCACGCGATGAGACCGAGGGAGCCTGTCAGACAGATGGCCGCCATGAGGATGCCGTCGAGCCAGGAGTAGCCGATGCGGGCGCCCAGTCCCTTCCAGCCGGGGTGTCCGATGTAGATGGTGGTGGGGAAGCAGGATCCGAAGAGCCCGGCCACCATGGTGCCCACACCGTTGGCGGCCAGTGAGCTGCGCGTCTCGTAGCGGTCTCCGGCGGCTTCTGCGCTGTCGAGGTTCTGGAGGCTGCCCACGACGTTGAACAGCCCCATGGGCACGATGACGGAGAGGTAGAGCAGTCCGTAGCCACCGCTCAATGCCTCGACGAGATCGCCCACGACAGGCACGGGCAGATGCAGAGCCGGAGCCGCGGGCAGGTCGCCCACGGGGGCCACGCCGCGCATCCAGGCCAGGGCCGTGCCCAGCACGACCGCCACCAGCCCGCCCGGGATGCCCCCCTTGAAGCGGAGCCGTCCGAAGTAGACGAGGGAGACGATGCCGAAGGTCACGAGCCCCACGACGGGGCTCGCGAAGGTGCGGAAGAGGAAGCCCAGTGAGATGAAGGTGAGCGCGATGCCGGCCAGGGTGCTCAGCAGCGCGGCTCGGGGCACGTTCCGCCGCAGCCAGTCGGCCACGAATGCCCCGCCGAATTCGATGAGGCCACTGCCTAGGCAGGCGATGAGACCTGCGTGCCAGGCGGCGACAGGATCCCCCGTTGCGATCTTGACGGGCAACATCACCAGGAAGACGAAGGCGAAGACGCTCGGCGTGTTGATGCCGTAGGGAAGGGCACAGACGTCGTCCCTGCCCGTCTCTCTCGCCAGCTTCATGGCCTGCCGAGAGTAGTAGATGTTGCCCACCAGGATGCTCATGGCAGCGCCCGGCAGCACCCGGCCGTAGAGCAGGGAGTCGTCGAAGCCCAGCACGAATCTGCAGAGCGCGTCGATGACCAGTAGCTGCACGAGGTTGTCGAGGGCCAGACCGAACAAGCCGTCGAGGTCACCCCTCACGAACCAGCGGGCTCCCATCGCTCCTCCGGGGATGGCGGTATCCTACAGCTGCCTGGTTTCGGACCCAGTGCAGGAGAGTCGATGGCAGTCGCCCCGGCGCAGCAGGCGCGCCCCCTCCGCATCCACGAGCTCCTCACCTTCGCGGTTGAGAATGGAGCGAGCGACATCCACCTCGCTGCGCAGGAGATCCCCGCCGTGCGCATCGATGGCGACATCAAGCGCCTCGATCTGCCGAAGCTCACCGAAGACGCCATGAAGCGGCTCGCCTACTCGATCATGAACGAGAAGCAGAAGGTCGCCTTCGAGAACGAGTGGGAGATCGACTTCTCCATCGGTCTCAAGGGGCTGGCCCGCTTCCGGGTCAACGTCTTCACCCAGCGCCTCGGCCTGGGAATGGTCCTGCGTCAGATCCCCACCAAGGTTCTGACCCTCGAGCAGCTCAAGGCGCCCTCGGTCTTCAAGCGCATTGCTGAGTTCCGAAAGGGGCTCGTGCTCGTGACCGGCCCCACAGGCTCGGGCAAGAGCACCTCGCTGGCCGCCATGATCGACCACGTCAACAAGACGCGGGACGAGCACATCATCACCATCGAAGATCCCATCGAATTCGTCCACAGCCCGCAGAGGTGCCTCATCAACCAGCGCGAGGTGGGGGCTCACACCAGGAACTTCTCGGCAGCCTTGCGCAGCGCCCTACGGGAAGATCCCGACGTCATCCTGGTGGGCGAGCTTCGCGATCTCGAGACCATCTCGCTGGCCATCTCGGCAGCCGAGACCGGTCACCTCGTCTTCGCCACCCTGCACACCAACTCTGCGCCTGAGACCATCGATCGCATCATCGACGCCTACCCACATGCCCAGCAGGAGCAGGTCCGGGCCATGCTCTCGACCTCGCTCAACGCCGTCATCACCCAGTGCCTCGTGCGTCCGAAGAGTGGTCGTGGTCGCGTCGCGGTCCACGAGATCATGATGGTGAATCCCGCCATCCGAAACCTCATCCGCGAGAACAAGATCTTCCAGATCCCCTCGGTCATGCAGGTGGGCAAGGGGGAGGGCATGCAGACCATGGAGTTCGCAGCCATCGAGCTGGCGATGCGCGGCACCATCAGCCGGGACGTGGCGGTCAGCATCACGGACAACCCGAAGATGTTCGACGCGGTCGACGGTGGCGCTCCGGGTCCATCGCGACGGCAGGGGCGCTGAGGGACATGCGCGTCAACGGCACCGAACGCGCCTTGCCCGAGCCGCCGACGGTGGCCGGCTTGCTGGTCGCGCTGGGAGCACCGCGAGACGGCGTGGCCGTGGCGGTGAACCGGGTGGTCGTGCCGAAGAGCCGACATGCAGCTCACCACCTCGAAGACGACGATGAGGTCGAGGTGATTCAGGCGGTGGGGGGCGGATGATCCTGATCCCCGCTGGCGACGAAGGGCCCAGGGTGGGCGAGGTTGTCCGGCGGGTACGTGCGGCTGTGCCGGATGTCCCGGTGGTGGTCATCGCGAACGGCTGCACCGACGACACGGTGGCCCGCAGCCGGGCGGCGGGCGCGCGCGTGATCGAGAGCGAGCCCGGGTACGCCCGCGCCCTCCAGGCGGGCTACCGTCACGCGCTGAGCCACTGGTCCTCACGCGGGGGACGGGGCTGGCTCGTGCAGCTCGACGCCGATGGGCAACATCCACCCGAGCAGATCCCGTCGCTGGTGGCCGGTCTGGCCCATGCCGATGTCGTCATCGCCTCTCGCCTCGTCGGCGGCCGCCGTCCGCGGAACTGGTCTCGTCCCCGACAGCTGGCGGTGCGCGGCCTGTCCGGGTGGTCCCGTCTGGTCGCTGGCCTCGACATCGCCGACATCACCAGCGGCTTCCAGGCCCACCGCGCCGCCGTGGTGGCCTCGCTGGCGGCCGACTTCCCGCCGGAGGTGGCCGATGCCAATGTGCTGGTGCGGCTGAAGCGGGAGGGGTGGCGTCTGGCCGAGCTGCCGGTGGACATGGCCCCCCGGCGTGGCGGTCGCTCGATGCACGGCGGTTTGCGATCGGTGGCCTATGCCGTGCGAATGGGCGCGTTGGTGGCTCAAGAAGCCCGACGGGCGCGCAGGGGCTGAGGGCTGTCTTGGCAATCGGGTGGCTCAAACGCGCCCACCACGGCGCCTCAGCGGGTTAGCCCCCCGGGATTGCGGGTGGGCATGGCGATCCTGGATGCGATTCGGACCGAGTGCCAGGCGGTGGCCTGGTCGTCGGGCGTGCGGCTGGCGCGCAACGGTGACGTGATCGCCGTGAGCGACGACGACGAAGAGGTAGTGCTGCGGGTTCTTCCCGAGGGAGCACCACGCTCGTTCACCGTCCACCTCTGGCCTGACGACCCGGACTGGGCCTGCGACTGTCCCGTCGACGCCGACGGCTGCGCCCACGCTGCTGCCGCCGTCATCGCCTGGACACAGGCCGCCCGCCAGGGGTCGGAGCTGCCCACGGTGGCCCCGCGGCGTGCCCCGCTGCCCGGTCGACTCGGCTACCGCCTCGAGCGCCATCCGCGCGGGTTTCGCCTCGACCGCGTCCGCGTCGATCACACCGGCGAGCACCGCCAGCCCGGCAGCCTCGCCAGCGAGGAGAGCGGGCAGCGCATCGTGGTCGATGAGGCCGACCTCGCTGTCGAGAAGTCGCTCGGCTATCGATTTGGCTTCATCGTTCCCCGAGAGCGCGTTCCCCGGCTGATGGATGCCTTGGCCTCGTGCACCGACGTGAAGCTGGACGAGCAGCAGATCAAGGTGAGTGGGACACCCATCGTGCCCGTGGGGCGTGTCGACGACGCCCCGGACGGGAGCGGCTTCCGGGTGCGCATCGTCCGCGACCCTCGCATCACCGAGCACTTCGCCAACGGCGCCGTGCTCTGCGGCAGGAGTCTCCATCCCATCGGACGTGGCGGTCTGGCCACCGACGAGTGGCGGGTGCTCACCCGCGGCGTGGTCTACCCCCTCGAAGACGTGGGCATGCTGGTGGCCGAGGTGCTGCCACGGTTGCGGGCCCGGATCCCGGTGACGCTCCGCACCAAGCGGCTCCCGGCCGCCGACGCCACCCCTCCCCGCCTGGTGGTCCGCACCAAGGTGGAGGGCGAGGCCCTGAGCGTCGAGGCCGCCATCGTCTACGGCCGCCCGCCTGTGGCCGAGGTGAAGCGCGGCGAGCTCGTGCTCCACGGCGAGACCGTGCCCATCCGGAACCGCCGGGCCGAGCAGCGCCTGAGTCGCGAGGCCAGCGAGCGGCTGGGCATGGCGGTGAGTGTTCCGCGCGTGGCTCGTGGGGGCAATGCCGTCGATCTGGCAGAGCGTATGCGGGGCACTGGCGTGCCGGTGGTGGGTGACGGACTCGATCGCTTCGAGCGGGTCGAGGCGGTGGTGCCGCGCATCACCATCGATGGCGATCGCTTCGAGGTCGACTTCGGGGGTGCCAGCCCCAGCCGGGTCATCGACGCCTGGATGGCCGGCGAAGGGCTCGTGCCCGTGGCCGACGGCTGGGCTCCGCTCCCCGCTGGCTGGCTCGCCGAGCACGGCCACCGCGTGGCCGACCTGTTGGCCGCCCGTGATGCCGAAGGGCGGGTCGCCCGCCACGCCATGTTCGACCTGGCGCGGCTGTGCCAGGCGTTGAACCAGCCTCCCCCACCACAGCTGGCGGGCCTGCGTGCGCTGCTCGAGGACTTCTCCGGGTTGCCCTCCGAGCCTCTTCCCGCAGACCTCCGCGCAGACCTCCGCGGCTACCAGCGCGGCGGCGTGGACTGGATGGGCTTCCTCTCACGTGCCGGGCTGGGCGGCGTCCTGGCCGATGACATGGGCCTTGGAAAGACGCTGCAGGCGCTCTGTGGCATGCGCGGGCGCACCCTCGTGGTCGCACCCACCAGCGTGCTCCACAACTGGGCCAGCGAGGCGGAGCGCTTCCGGCCCGGCCTGAAGGTCTGCGTCTACCACGGCCTCCAGCGGCGTCTGGACGCTCAGGCCGATCTCACCATCACCACCTACGGGGTGCTGCGGCTCGACATCGAGGCCCTGTGCGGCATCAAGTGGGGCACCGCCATCCTCGACGAGGCACAGGCCATCAAGAACCCCACGAGTCAGGTGGCCCAGGCAGCCTTCCGGTTGCCGGCAGACTTCCGGCTCACGCTCACGGGTACCCCGGTCGAGAACCGTCTCGATGAGCTCTGGAGCCAATTCCACTACGTCAATCCCGGGCTCCTCGGTGGCCGCCGCGACTTCCAAGAGCGCTACGCCAAGCCCATCGCCGTGGGTGAGGCCGGCTCCGCTGAGCGGCTGCGCGAGCGCATCCGGCCCTTCGTGCTCCGCCGCATGAAGGAGGAGGTCGCCCCGGAGCTGCCCGCCCGCACCGACATGGTGCTCCGCTGTACGCTCAGCGCTGACGAGCGGCTCACCTACGACACCGTACGGGCTGCCAGTCGCGACAAGGTGGTGCGTGAGCTCGGACAGGGCGGCAACGTGCTCGCCGCGCTGGAGGCCCTGCTGCGCATGCGCCAGGCGGCCTGCCATCCGTCCCTGGTGCCCGGTCAGGAGGCCGAGAGCAGCTCCAAGGTGCGCCTGCTCCTCGACTCGCTGGAGCAGGGCGTGGCCGAGGGCCACAAGGCGCTGGTCTTCAGCCAGTGGACCAGCCTCCTCGACCTGGTCGAGCCCCACCTCCGGGCGCGCGGCGTCGACTTCGTGCGTCTCGACGGCAGCACCCGCAAGCGCGGTGAGGTGGTGGCCCGCTTCCAGTCAGACGACGGACCGCCTGTGTTCTTGATCTCGCTCAAGGCGGGTGGCACGGGCCTCAACCTCACCGCCGCCGACCATGTCTACCTGCTCGACCCCTGGTGGAACCCGGCCGTCGAAGAGCAGGCCGCCGATCGCGCCCATCGCATCGGGCAGGACAAGCCTGTCTTCGTCTACCGGCTCGTGGCGGACGACACCGTCGAGGAGCGCATCCTCGCCTTGCAGGAGCGGAAGCGTGCCCTGGCCGATGCCGCCTTGGGCGAGGCTGACCGGGCCGCGGCCATCACCCGCGAAGAGCTCCTGGCGCTCTTCGACTGAGCGTGAGGGTGGCGGTCACGCCTTGGTCCTTGCCTACCAGGTGTAGGTCACGCCCTCGCCGCCGACCGTGATCGAGATCTCGCTGTCGCCGCCTGGGTACGACGCCTCGTAGCTCTCACGGAGCGGCATCAGGTCGAAGCGGCGGGCCTCGGTGACGTAGGCCTCACACATGTCGCCGTGAGCATCGTGCCAGACGTCCAGGTAGGCGCCGATGGGGATGCCCTCGGTGAAGGACTGGTCGGGCCAACAGAGCACGAAGTCGTGCACCTCGCAGCCGCCGCTGTAGCTGACAGTGACGATGAGCGCGTCCCCTTCCACGGAGACGGCGTTGATCTCGGTG
>JAERSX010000204.1 GCA_016845285.1 Deltaproteobacteria bacterium
CCCGTCATCACCACCTTCGAGTACTTGCCGGCGCCCGGGGTGAAGATCTCGAAGATCGCCGGGTTGAGCGACGACATCGCGATGGCGCTGAAGGCCTTGAGGGTCCGCATCGTGGCACCCATCCCTGGCAAGGGTGTTGTCGGCATCGAGATCCCCAACAAGTCGCGTCTGACCGTATGGATTCGGGACATTCTGGCTGCGGACGCCTTCCGTCGCGGTGAATACCAGCTTCCGATGGCGCTCGGAAAGAGTGTCGAGGGCAGACCCGTCATCGGCGACCTCGCGCGCATGCCCCATCTGCTCGTGGGCGGCACAACGGGCTCGGGCAAGAGCGTGGGCATCAACGCCATGCTCATGACGCTGCTGTTCGCCCGCACACCGGACGAGCTCAAGCTCATCATGATCGACCCGAAGATGCTCGAGTTCGAGCTCTACCAGGACATCCCGCACCTGCTCCACCCGGTGGTGACCGAGCCCAAGCTCGCGAGCGCTGCGCTCAAGTGGGCGTGTACCGAGATGGATGAGCGCTACCGTCTGCTCGCACGTTGGAAGACGAGGAACATCGTCAACTACAACGAGCGCGTCGAGGCGGAGATGCAGGACTGGACGCCGGAGAAGGCAAGGCGCTTTGCACCAAAGGACTGGCCTGACGACGTGGAGCCGCCCTCCCCGGAGAAGCTTCCGTACCTGGTCATCGTCATCGACGAGCTGGCCGACCTCATGATGGCGGCGGCCAAGGATGTGGAGGAGTCCATCATCCGACTCGCGCAGAAGGCTCGGGCGTGCGGAATCCACCTCATCGTGGCCACCCAGCGACCAAGCGTGAACGTCATCACAGGCCTCATCAAGGCCAACATGCCGAGTCGGATCGCCTTCCAGGTGCGGACGAAGGTGGATGCACGCACCATCCTCGACCAGAACGGCGCCGAGAACCTGTTGGGCAAGGGAGACCTCCTCTACCTGCCCCCGGGCGTCTCCGGCCTGGAGCGCTGTCACGGTCCCTTCGTGTCGGACGAGGAGGCTCGCAAGGTCACCGACTTCCTCCGCGAGCAGGGCACGGCCAGCTACGAGCTCGACATCACGGGTGACGACGGCGGGGGAGACGTTGGCCTCACCGAAGACGACTACGACGAGCTCTATGATGATGCGGTGGCCTTCATCTGCCAGCAGGGCAAGGCCAGCACCTCGATGGTTCAGCGCCGATTCAAGATCGGCTACAACCGTGCCGCGCGCATCATCGAGGTCATGGAGATGGAGGGCGTGGTGGGCCCCGCAGATGGTGCACGTCCACGCAAGGTCCTCGTGCCTCATCACGATGACTAGGGCGTGCCAAAGCGTGACGTCTACGCCACAGTCGCCAACGACTCACAGCACGTCGATTACAACGTGATGGAGTCGGTGAATGCCGTTCGCCCACCTGCGTCTCAGTGCTGCCGTCTCAATGCTGCTGTCATGGAAGGGTGGCCGGGAGGCCGCTGACGCGGCGCTGGCTTGCGAGGCCTAGCCTCGGGCCATACACGATCGGGCTGTGATGCCTGGAGGAGCTCGAAACATGCGTTGGTTGCCGCTGCTGGTCCTCACGCCACTCCTGGCCCTCACGCCGGTTTCGTCTGCAGCTCAAGCAGGCGACGCCGCTGCCGCTGGCAGCAACTCCGTCGAAACTGTCGTGGCTGCAGTCGAGGCAACCTACAAGGAGGTCACGAGCATCAGCGCCGACTTCACCCAGACCACGCGCAACGTCATGATGGGTGACGAGATCGTCCAGAAGGGCAAGGTCCAGATCAAGCGTCCGCGCAAGATGCGCTGGGAATTCAACGAGCCGCGCAGCAGCTTCGTCACCAACGGCAAGACCATGTGGGTCTACACCGCCACCGACAACCAGGTGCTGGTCACCGAAGAGCTCGGGAGTGGTGGCGGTGACGGAATGACGCAGCTCCTCGATGGGCTCGACAAGTTGGGCGAGCACTTCGACGTCAAGCTCACAGACGAGACGGCCACCGAGGTCACTCTCGAGCTGAGCCCCAAAGCCCAGTCCAATTTCAAGGTCCTCCGCTTGACCCTCGCCAAGGATGGCTACAGCCTCCAGCAGGTGGTCATGGTCGACCCCTTCGACAACACCACCGAGCTTGCCTTCGAAGGCGTGGCGCTGAATGCTGAGGTGCCCGACAGCGCCTTCGACTTCCAGATCCCGGCAGGCGCCACAGTGGTGAAGCCCAGCGGCATCTGAGCGCCGCTCTGGAACTGTGATGACGGAGCGCGTGCACCTGATCAGCCTCGGCTGTCCCAAGAATCGTGTGGACTCCGAGGTAATGGTGGGAAAGCTGCGCGCTGGGCGTGACTGGGAGCTTGTCGATGATCCCGACGGGGCCGAGGTCATCATCGTCAACACCTGCAGCTTCATCCAGCCAGCCACCGAGGAGTCCATCGACACGGTGCTCCAGATGGCGGGGTACAAGGAGCGCGGAAGCTGCAAGAAGCTCGTGGTCACCGGATGCATGGTCCAGCGCTATGGCCGGGCCCTCGAAGACGAGATGCCCGAGGTCGACCACTTCCTCGGCACAGGTGAGTACCACCGCATCGATGAGGTGCTGAGCGACCGGCGAGGCGCGCTTCCGCGCAGCTTCGTGGACACCCCGCTCTACATCCACGACGAGTTCGCACCGCGGCTCGCCAGCTGGAAGCCCCACAGCGCCTACCTGAAGATCAGCGAGGGCTGCGACCACCGCTGCGCCTTCTGCATCATTCCCCAGCTGCGCGGAAAGATGCGGAGTCGTACCATTCCCTCCTTGGTGCAGGAGGCACGTCAGCTCGCCGAGCAGGGTGTGGTGGAGCTCAACCTCGTGAGCCAGGACTCGACGGCGTACGGTCGCGACCTCGACCGCGACACCGACCTGGGTGCCCTGTTGCGCGCCCTCGCTGGCGTGGACGGGCCGCAGTGGATCCGACTCCACTATGCCTACCCAATCGGCCTTCCGGAGAGCCTGCTGCGCGCCATCGCAGATGAGCCCAAGGTCCTGCGCTACCTGGACATGCCCCTGCAGCACGCATCTGGCCCCATGCTCAAGGCGATGCGGCGCGGTGTGACCCGGTCAGGGCAAGAGCGCATTCTGGAGCGGGTGCGTCGCTTCGTGCCGGACATCGCCATCCGCACCACCTTCATCGTGGGCTTCCCCGGCGAAACCGACGAGGACTTTGCGGAACTCGTCGACTTCGTGCGAAGCCAGCGCTTCGAGCGGGTGGGCGTCTTCACTTACTTCCAGGAGGATGGCACCGACGCCGCCAAGCTCCCGGGGCAGGTGCCTGACGAGGTCAAGGAAGACCGCCAGCGCGTGCTCATGGAGGCCCAGGCCGAGGTGAGCGCGTCGCGCCTCGAGGCCATGGCGGGCGAGGTGCACCCGGTGCTCGTCGACGGGCCTAGTGAGGAGCACCCCTGGGTCTGGACCGGGCGACTTCCGACGCAGGCGCCAGAAGTCGACGGGCAGGTCTTTCTCGACACACCTCCCGAGGACATTGCCCCAGGCCAGATCCGCCCGGTGCGGATCATGCGTGCCTCGGAGTACGATCTGGTGGGCGCGGTGGTGCGCTGAGATTGCGTGCTGATACTTTTCACGGTGGAGCGAACATGAAGGTGAGCTGGTACTGCGCGTTGCTCTTTGCAGCCTGTACGGGCGACACGGTGCAGACCGTCTCCTCGGGAAATCAAGGTGATCCAGAGGCCGATCCCGACGAAGATCCCCCGGTCATCCAGCACGAACCGGTGCTCACCAGCCAGACCTACGGCGAGGCTGTCGAATTGTCGGCCACGGTGCTCGATGAAGAGAGCAACGTCTTCTTGGTGGAGGTCTGGTACAAGACCGAGACCAGCACGGAGTGGTCTACAGCGTCACTGATTCCCGGGCCGGGAGACGGTATTTACGAAGGCAAGATCCCAGCGGCCGATGTCAGCGGCGGCGGTATGCACTACTTCCTGCTTGCGATGGACAGTGCGGAGAACGAGGCGACCGACCCCGAAGACGGCGAGGCCGATGCCTTCCATTTCCGGGTCAGCGAGTAAGGAGCCCGCGATACCCCCCGCCTCCATGCACCCGCTGGCCGTGCCCAAGAGCCGGCGTTAGCCCGAGTCCACCTTGCAGACGCTCTCCGTCATTCTTCCGGCGTTCAATGAGGCCGAGAACATCGAGGCCATGGTGGCGGACGTGCTCCGCCTCTTGACGGTGGAAGGACGTGCCGGGGAAGTCCTGGTGGTGGACGACGGTTCGGATGACGGCACCTGGGAGGTCGTGTGTGCTCTGGAGGGTAGAGACGCCCGTGTACGTCCTCTCCGGCACGACGTGAACCGTGGCTACGGCGCTGCCTTGCGTACAGGCTTCCGCGCGGCCCAGGGCGATCTGGTGTTCTTCACCGATGCCGACCGGCAGTTCGATGTGCTCGAGCTGCAGACCCTGCTGGCGCTGACCGATCGCTTCGACATCGTCGCAGGCTTTCGGGCGCCTCGGCGCGATCCAGCCAACCGTCGACTGAACGCATGGGCCTGGGGTCAGCTGGTGAATGGGCTCTTCGGTTTGTCCATCCAGGACGTGAACTGTGCCTTCAAGCTCTTCGACCGACGGGTCATCGAAGACCTCGAGATCCGGTCTGATGGTGCCTTCGTCAACACAGAGATCCTGGTGCGCGCTCGAGCAGCGGGCCACAGCCTGGCACAGGTGCCGGTGACGCATCTCCCGCGCGTCGCTGGCGTGCAGACGGGGGCCCGTCCAGCGGTGGTGGCTCGTGCCTTCGTCGAGTTGGTGCGCCTCTACGGTGAGCTACAGCCGCTGAGCCGACGTCGCTGGCGTGGGGCGGGCCGGCCGTCACTGCGCGGGTTGCGTCGCGCGAGCTGACGCTGGGTGTTCAGCCTGAGGGTCGAAGCCCGCGCACCTGATTGGCTCGGGCGACCTCGCTGGCAAGGGCCATCCGAAACCCGCTCAGATGGGCGGCCTGGGCCCAGGCAAGCACGGCAGACAGCTCGGGGTCGTCGGCCTCGATGATCATCGTGGCGGCGCCGTTCCTGACCGCGAGCGCCCTCGTTCGGGCCAGGGTCTCACGGGCGCTGAGGCGTGCTGGCCGCTGGGCGGGCACCGGCAACAAGCCGCTCGGAGGGCGTCGACCGGGCTGGGCAGCGGGGTACACCAGCACGCCCATGTCCAGGCTGGGCAGGCCTGGTTCCGGACCGGTGTCCAGCAGCCATCCGCTCGCCCAGGGCACGGCGCGGGCCGCAGCATCGGTATCTGTCGCTGGCATGTGCACCAGGATCTCGTGCCAGTGCTGGAGACCTTCCCGCGCGATGCGCAGCGCGAATGGTGTCCAGGGACGCACCGCCAAGCTGAGGGGGACGGGCGACTTCATGATCTGAGCGATGTCTTGGCTTCCCAGTCCCGCCACGACCAGGGACACGAGGGGCCTCTCCCGTAGCGTCGGGACCCGGGGGGCTGTGGGACTGGCACCGAGGTCGGGGATCAGGAGCACCCGGGCTCGCAGGTGTCGACCGGCGTAGACCCGGAGCTCCGCGTCGAGGCCATCGGGTGAGTTGACATAGAGCTCGATGCCCTGGTCTTCGCCGAGATCTCGGACCCGCTGCGCTGCAGCGACGGCGTCGGCGCCTCGAGGAAGACGATGGATGGCACGGACGACGCCCTCGTTCTCATCCCGCGCGAGCACCTCGTCGGCGCCGATTCGCTCGAGGGCTTGGGCGAGGAAGGAGTCGACTGCTGTGGTGTCCACTCGTGCGATCTCGCCGTCCTCCACGCGCTCTTCCTGGCTCCACCACTGGACCAGCTCGGGAAGAGCCCACACCGTGGTGCAGCCCGCGACCACGAGGAGCAGCCCCGCGAGGACTCGCTTCATGGGTTGGCCTCGGCCATGGCCTGCCGCAGCTGAGGATCGACGGCTTCGCGGGTAGCGAGGGGGCCCATCCAGGTCACCGCTGCGCGTTCGTCCTCGTTCGTGTCGAGGTCGGCCAGCAGCGGTGTGATGCGGGCCCTATCTTCGGGTGGAAGATGATCGACCTCGGCATTGAGCCGCCCGAGCGGCGAGTCGGCTGCAGGGGCGCGTCGGACCATGACGTCGGGTTGGAGGCCCTCTCCGTCTTCGATCTGGGTGTCGCTGGGCAGGACGTACCGGGCGACCGTGAGCTTGAGGGCCGCGCCGTCCTCGAACTCGTAGACCCGTTGGACCGAGCCCTTTCCGTAGGACGGGCTGCCGACCAGTGTGGCCCGGCCCCGTGCCTGCAGGGCGCCCGCCAGGATTTCCGATGCGCTGGCGCTGCCGCCGTCGATGAGGACCACCAGCTTCAGGCCTGCGCGGGTCCCACCTGCTGTGGCGGAAAATGCTTCGCGCTCGGCGTCGTCTCGTCCCTCGATACGCACGATGGGGCCTTCTTCGACGAAGAGATCGACCATGGCGATGGCCTCTTCGAGGAGCCCGCCAGCGTTGCCGCGCACGTCCAGAACCAAGCCTTCAAGGGCGCCCTCTTGCTCCAACACAGCGAGGCTGCGGCGAAGGTCGGCGGCAGCCTCGCGCTGGA
>JAERSX010000205.1 GCA_016845285.1 Deltaproteobacteria bacterium
GACCAGCAGCACCTCGCCGGTGGTGCTGCTGCCGGGCTCGAGGATTCCGAAGTCGAAGGGATCGGGCTGGATCTCGAGGTCGGCGTAGAGCACCTCGCCCACGAGCACCACGTCGGCTTCGGGGGTCTGGGGATCGTCGCTGAGCACGGTCGCCACGGCCTCGTCGGCTGCGGTACGCGCGGCGTAGCTGACCACGACATCGGCGCTGTCACCTGGCGCCAGGGTGGAGATGCCGGTGGGAACGGTGAGGGTGAAGGCCTCGGAGCCGCTCACGAGCACGTCCGAGATGGACAGCCCGGCGGTGCCCACGTTCTCGATGGTGAAGAGCTCTTCGACGGTGGCCGTGCTGCCCACCGCTCCGAAGTCGATGCGCTCGGGGGTCACGAGGATGTCGGGCTTGGCCTCTGTGCCGGGGATGTTGTTGAGCTGGTTCTCGGTGCAGGCACCGGACATCAGCGAGACGGAGGCGAGCAGCGCGGCGGTCTTGAGCGCAGCTGTCTTCAACGCAGCGGTCTTCATCGGTTCTCCCCGGCCCTCCGCAAGCATCACCAGCTTCTAGGCCATCGTCAACGCACATCGAGGTGGGGTCAGCAGTCTTCACATTCTGGTGGCACGGGGACCCCCTGGGCGAGGCCCACGCGGAGGTCGCTCCAGGTGAAGGCCTCGGCCAGGCTGGTGGTGTCGCTCATGGCCTGGCGAACGTGGTCGCTTCCGTCCCAGGTCCAGGCCTCGAGGCTCCCCTGGCCGACAGGTGCATCGATCACGATGAAGAGGCCGTCGTCGGAGGTGGTGGGCTGATCGCGGTTGGGGAACTCATCGATGAAGTACCTGACCACCTGGGCGGTATCGATGTCGCCGTCTGCGCTCCGGAACACCACCTGTGCACCCTCCACGGGCTCGCCATTGCAGTCGAGGACCTGGCCTGTCAGCAGTCCCCGGGAGGGGTCGGGGTTCACGCCCAGCAGCGCGGGGATCAACATGAAGGTGGTGCTCGACACCGAGGGAACCTCGGTGTCGACGTCGCTTCCGCCGGCGTAGATCCAGTGTTGGCGGATGGTCGTCTGGCTCTCGTCGAGGGCGGGGTCGGTCTCCGCTGTCGTCGAGAAGGCCGTGCAGCTCGGGAGCTCTACCGAGGGCAGGAAGCCGCTCGAGTTGCTGTCCACCATGAGATCGGGTTCCCCCGTCGGATCGTCTGCCAGCGAGAAGCTGACGGTCGCGTCTGGCACTACACCGCCAGACTCGAAGTCGGTGACCATCGCGCTGAAGACGATGCCGTCATCGGTGCAGTCGGGATCGATGCTGATGTCATTCCAGGAGCTGCCGTCGTAGCAGCCCAGATCGCCCGAGGGAAGCTCGGTGGTGTCGATGTACTCGGAGAGGTCTGCGTCGGTGTCCGCGTCGGTGTCCGCGTCTGCGTCCGCGTCTGCGTCCGCGTCCGCGTCCGCGTCGGTGTCTGCGTCGGCCTCGGCTCCCCAGTCGTCGTCATCATCGTCGGTCTCCTGCTCCTGGCCGGGACCCAGGGTGCAGGCCAGCGACGGGATGGCCAGGAGCAGGAGTGCGGGGAGGAGGGTCTTCATGGAGCCACGATAGCGGGTCAGGGCTGCGGTCGATGCCCACATGGGGGTCAGCCCTTCGCGCCCGGTATGGTCCCGCCAGGAGGTTGCATGCGGTTGTCCGCGAGGCTCTCGGCCATTCTCGGCACCCGGCTTCCCGCGGCAGCCCTGTTGCTGGGGCTCGGCATCACCATGCTGGGCGAGATGCTCAACATCGTGGCGGAGCGAACGGGACACCCCTTCGCCTTCTTCTCGGCTGCGGGTGTGGTGCTCGTGATCATCGGGCTCCTCGCCACCCGTCGGTGGCTCCGTCCCGCGGAGTGGGAGATGGCGCGCGTGACCGGCCACGTGGCCTGGCCCGCCCGCTGGCTGGTGGTGACCGCCAGCCCGGGACGGGGCATCGGCTCCGCCGTCGTCGCCGTGCAGCATCACCTCGAGAAAGGTGACCTGGAGCGGGTGTGTGTGCTCCACACCGACGACGAGGTGGGTCGCGGGGCCTTCCGGCGTCTTCGCGAACTGCTCGAGCCGGCCGGTGCTCGACACGAGCTCTTCCAGCCGGTGCCCCTCGATCCGGGTGCCCTCGTCGACCCGGAGCCCGTGGTACCCGCCCTCGAGCAGCTGTTCGTCGATGCCCTGGAGAACGGGGTGGACACCGACGAGGTGGTCCTCGACTACACGGGCGGACCCAAGTCCTTCACGGCGGCCATGGTGCTCGTGGGCGCCGCACCCGGTCATCGACTCCAGTACATCCAGCCCATCGACGTCGACGAGCACGGCCGGCCCGCCAAGGGCACGGCGTTTCAGGCCGTAGAGGTGGACCTTCGGTACCAGGTGCAGGCCAAGGCCCCTCAGCGGCGCTGAGAGGACCAAGACGGCCCGGTCCTGTCAGCGGAACAGAAGGCGACCGGGGCCTTGGTCGGAGGTGCGATAGGCTCGGTCGCCCTTGGGAGAGCCACCGTGAAACCGAACGACTCACTGTCGCAGATCGACCACGTGGTCGTGCTGATGCTCGAGAACCGCAGCTTCGACAACATCCTCGGTCACCTCTACGGCGTCGGTGAGAGCGGGCAGAATCGGCTGATCACCCTCGACGGCGAGGAGCGCACCATCGAGAGCTGGTCGGCGCCTGGGCAGACCTGGCCGCAGGTCACCATCCCGGCCCCCGATCCCGGCGAGGCCTTCGTCGACATGAACCAGCAGATCTTCGGGCTCACGCACCGGCCCGATCCCGACGAGCCCGAGCCCGAGGGCGCGGGCAGCCTGGGGGCCATGGGGGGCTTCGCCCAGAACTACCAGCGCATCCTGCGCGTGGGCGAAGACGGCGATCACAGCGCGGCGAGCAACACGCCCGTGCGAAACATCATGAACTTCTTCGATGCGGAGCAAGTTCCCGTGAGCTCGGCGTTGGCTCAGGCGTTTCGGGTGGTCGACACCTACCACGCCTCGGCGCCCTGCCAGACCATGCCCAACCGGGCCTTTGCGCAGCTGGGGACGGCGAACGGCTGGGTGAACAACAGCGACGCGGAGGGCATCCCGCATGCGCCCTACTTCGGGCTCAGCATCTTCGGGCAGTTCCGCTGGGCACGCCATGAGGGCAAGCCCGTCGACTGGCGCTGCTACTTCGGCGACTTCCCGCTGACCCTGGCCATGGTGGACACCTGGGCTCAGTTCGATCGGGATCACTTCCGCCGGATGGACCGCTTCGAGGCGGACGCAGCTGCGGGCGAGCTGCCCGCCTTCACCTGGATCGAGCCCAGCTACCAGATCGAGCCCAACGACAACCACCCGCCCCACGACGTGACCCGAGGCGAGGCCCTGCTGGCCACCGTCTACAACGCCCTGCGGGCCTCGCCGCAGTGGGAGAAGACGCTCTTCGTGCTCACCTACGACGAGCACGGGGGCACCTACGACCGTCGCTCGCCGGGGCGCGCCACCCCGCCAGGCGGCTCCTACCCAGACGGCTTCCGCTTCGATCGCTACGGGGTCCGCGTGCCCTGCATCCTCATGTCGGACTACACGCTGCAGGCTGGCGTGGGGGGCACCACCGGTCCGCTGGTCTTCGATCACACCTCGTTGTTGACGCTGCTACGCGAGCGCTTCGATCTCGGCGAGCCCTTGAGCCAGCGAGACGCCGCAGCCCGCTCGCTGGGGGAGCTGCTGGGGCCGCGAGGCCCGGGCGCACCTGCCTCGCTGCCGGTCCCCCAGC
>JAERSX010000206.1 GCA_016845285.1 Deltaproteobacteria bacterium
CATCGGCACGGGCCCAGAAGACCTCCACAGCGAGTTCCTGATGAACCAGGGCCTCACCTTCAACGCCGACGGCTACGACTGGTGGCAGCTCGTCATCGGCACCATGGACCCGAGCGGAAAGACGCTCGATGTCGAGCTCGAGGCCGTTCCCAACACCTTGCGTGCCACCGAAGCGGCCTGGTCTCCCGACGGCGAGACCATCGTCTTCGCGCGCTACGGCGACGGGACCCACGAGCTCTGGTCCATCAAGCCCGATGGCAGCGAGGCCAAGCAGCTCACACACTTCGGGGACGGCACCCAGGTCCAGGGGCTGAGCTTCACCAAGGGCGGCACCCACGTGCTCGTGAGCCTCTTCACCCAGTTCCAGCAGGATCTGTGGTTGATGGAGGTCGAGACCGGTGCCCTCAGTCGCATCACCGACACCGTCGAGGACGAGACCGATCCCATGGTGGGCGTCGATGGCCGCTACTACTTCACGAGCGATCTCGGCGGTGTGTTCAATGTCTACAGCATCGACCCCTGGACCGGTCAGGTGGAGCAGCACACCGAGATCCTGGATGGTGCCTACGGCGTGAACCAGACCCCCGGGGGACACATCCTGTACACGGCCATCACAGGCCATGGCTTCCGCATCCGCGCCATCCCCGCCGACCAGCTGAAGCACGACGTCGTCGACTACCCCGGCATGTGCGGGACCGAGCCCGAGGGCTGCACCGATGACGCAGGCTACCTGGCCTGGGAGCCCCCGAGCCGGTTCACCGACGTGCGGGCTGACTCGACCAAGTACAACCCGTTCACGGCGAGCATTCCGCTGTCGGGCTGGCCGGTGCTGCGCAGCACCGACCGCAGCGTAGAGGCGGGCGCCGGGTTCTTCCTCGGCGACTACTCGGAGGCCCACTACATCGAGGGTGAGGCCACCTTCGGCAAGGACAACTTCTTCTACCTGTCCTACTGGCTCGACCAATTCTGGCCCAGCATCATGCTCGGCTACATGCGGTACACCTACAAGGGCACCTACGGCTACGGCGTCGACTACGACGGGGTCGTCGAGACCACCGACGACATCACGGTGGTCGACGTGAAGTTCGAGCAGGCCTCCGATGATGTGTGGGCCTACTTCACCACCATGCCCTCGTGGGCGCTCTGGGGTGGTGTGGGCGTCGACGGCTCGCGCTACAGCTTCCGCGACGCGGGTGATGGCACCAATTTCGTCGGCTACACCGAGCACGCCGGCGTGAGCGTGTTCATGGAGTGGACCCCGAGCAGCCTCTTCTGGTACTCGGGCGACGACTGGATCAACCCGCGCGGTGGGCGGCGACTCTACGTCGACTTCGCGCACCGCTGGACCTCGCTGGTCGACCCCGAGGTGGCCGGTGCCGTCTACGACGACGGCGCGCTCTTGGAGCGCTACGCCTACAACCAGCTCTACGCCAGCTACACCGAGTACATCCCTCTGGGGCTCGGCATCTGGAAGCGCGGCACGCTGCAGCTCGACCTCGAGGGCGGCTTCATCGACCGAAACGTCATGTCCTGGGACGAGTTCATCGCCGGCGGACGCCATCCGTACCACTGGGGCAGCGGCACCATCGGCAACAACGTCCAGTTCTCTGGCTACGAGGGATGGTCGCTGACCGGCGAGACCATGCTCATCGGCAACGCCAGCTACCGCTTCCCCCTGGCCCGCAAGCTGCACTACAAGCTGGGCCCGACCTACACCGACTCCATCTACCTCCAGGTCTTCGGCACCATCGGAAACCTCTGGAGCTACCGGGTCGATGGTGACTCACACCTCGAGGGCTACTCCATCGTGGCCGACGACGAGTCGACCATCCGTCGTGAGCAACCCTTCCAGGACTACGCCAGCAAGAACAGCCCGGTCGGGCAGCCGAACTACTGGCTCAGCGATGTGGGCGTGGAGCTGCGGGTACGGTCGTTCATCTGGAACGACTGGGACTGGGACAGCTTCGTGCGTCTGGCCTACGGGCTGCAGTCCACAGCCGGCTACGGCGACGTGAACGCCGACCTCATCTCGTCTTCGGTGGCCCGAGACTCGGCCAGTGAGCTGAGCGACGAGGTGGAGCCTCCAACCCTGCGGATCTACGCTGGTCTGGGCACGGGATGGTGACGATGACCGGCGCACTCTTGCTCCTGACGGCTCTGGGCTGCATCCGCCCGAGCGACGACTACCCCGTGCAGATCTACGGGGCCGGCACTGCTCTCGACGAGGTCCTTCCCCATCCCGAGCCAATGGGCGGCACCATCGAGTACACGCGCATGCGGCTGTGGGGAAGCAACCTGGGGCACGGCCTCAGCGGACTCTATGGCGACTCCCCACGCGCAGACGGAACCAGCTTCACCGTGGGCTACGCCTACTTCGGCTACCCGGCCGATCCGGGCTTCGATCGCAACAGCAGCTTCCTGAGTCCGGGGCCGCCCGTCGACGGCAGCGAAGACCTGTGCATGACGCGGCTCGTGACCAGTGGGTACCTCGGCATCACCGAGTATGTCGACGTGGGCGACCACATCTCCTTGTCACGAGAGGGCGGCAGCGTCGTCCTCGAGCGGGACCCCTCGGTCCACCACCGTCCCGCAGGTGAGAGCTGGTTCGCTGGTTACGGCGGTCGCCTGGGTGCTGTGGTCACCGGTCACGACTACCTGCCTGACACCTGGCGTGGCGATGCGACCTGGGACATCCGCTTCCCCGGCACCGTCTCGCCACCCGACTCGACCATGGGCTCGGTGCCCTACCCACTGACCGAGGGGAGCATCCGCTTCCCCGCAGACGTGAGCGGCGTGAGTCTCGATGGTGTCGAGGTTAGAGCGCCCCACCACGAGTACGACGACGAGGGTGTGTGGGACCCCGAGGTCGAAGACGATGTGCGCTACCCCGGACCCTGGACCGAGCCCGTCACCGTGAGCTGGCAGCCCTCGGACGACGGCCAGCCGGTGACCATCGTGATCCGCTACCTGGGCGTGGGCGAAGAGGAGTCTTGCGACTGCAACTGGGACTGCTCGGCGGGCTTCACCTGCGATGAGCAGCTGGGTGCCTGCCTGCCCGACGAGGGCTCTGGCTGGGTGTCGGAGGGCGAGCTCGTGTGTACGGTGGCCGATGACGGTGAGTTCGTGCTCGATCCCAGCCGACTCGAGACCCTGGACACCTGGGTCGACCCCACCGCTGTGCACGGACGGGTGCTCGGCGTGGCGCGGATCTCGGAGGGCACCGTCGAGGTGGCCGATGCACTCACCTTCAACGACAAGCGCGTGACGCTCACGCCGGTCCGCACCCGTGTATCGGATGTCCTGTGGACACGCCTGGAGTCGCCGTGAGTAGGCGTTACGCAGGCATCTTGGCGACTGTTGTTGGTTGCGGTGTGCAGCCGTATCCGGACTACTGGGACGATGATGGGGCCGCTCCCGAGATCACATCGGTCGACCCGGACTCGCTCGCCAGCCTCGCGGGTGGAGGCTCCCTCACCATCGGTGGTGCTCGCCTGGGCAGCGCCAAGACCGTGGTCATCGGTGGCCGCAACGCCACCATCGAAGAGGTCGCAGAGTCCGAGCTCACCGTGACCTTGCCCGATGGGCCTCCGGGTGGCGGGTCCGTGGACGTCACGGTGGTCACCGACGATGGCTACGCGGTGGCCGAGGGAGTCCTTGCCTACGACACGGAGGGTGCCGACTTCTGGGCCGACGAGGTGGCCAGCGCCACCCTGTACCGCCTCGACTGTCCCATCGAGATCTGGACCAAGGACACCTCGAATGAGTGGGCCGAGCTCTTCTGGTGTGGCTTCGAGATGGGCTACGCCGAGGCCTTCGCCTTCTACGGTGCCGGCTCCCAGAAGGGCCTGGCCGGCGACCAGATGGGTTTCGCCGAGCTGTCGTCTCTGCCCCCGGCGGGGGATGTGCGGCTCATCGCTCCCGGGGATCGCCTGCCGCCCACGGCGCCCATCCTGTACGGTGCCCGGGCAGAAGATGAGCACTTCGAGATCACCACGCCGAGGGACTTCGGCCGGGACCTCGAATACATCGCCGATGTCGCCGATCGCATCGAGTACTTCTACGAGTGGGCCGACTACGTCACCAGCATCGATGGCCTGGCCTATGTCTACGGTGCAGACG
>JAERSX010000207.1 GCA_016845285.1 Deltaproteobacteria bacterium
CCCGTCGTTCCTCGGGGGCCTTCCCGCCGCGCTCGCGCGCGCGATCGTTGACCCGCCAGTAGCGCAGTCCGTCGCCGCCGTGGCGCTTGTGGAACTCCAGATAGGTCGGGTCGCCTGGATACCCCACGTCGGCCGACCACACCTGCTCGCTCAGCTCAGGGTGACGGGCGAAGGCGACCGGGCCGTCGAGCCCCCCCTCGGTGTTGACCCGGTGCGGCCGCATGGGGGACCGCCATCCCCGCCAAGGTTCCTGCCCCGCGCGCTCCCAGCCCACCTTCTGGGCACCACCACCTTCATGGACCGCCTCGCTGCGAGCCCGCGCGACGAGGTGATGATCGACCACGAAGTGCGTCACCCCCTCGTCCGCCAGGATCTGGTCGACGCCACGGCGCTGACGGCTGTCACCGTGCAGCACGGGAGGGGTCCAGGCGCCAGCCGGGCGGAAGGCACACTCGGGCAGCCAGATGCCGCGGGGGCGGAAGCCGAGGTGGCGCTCCGAGATGTCCAGGCCTGTGCGCAGCTGCCCACGGATGCTGGCGTCGTGGAGCAGCAGCGGGGCGAAGCCGTGGGCCGCAAAGGAGGAGAGGAGCTCGATCCGTCCGGCCTTCGCGTGCTCTGCCAGCGCCGACACCACGTCGTGATTCAGCTCCGAGAGATGCTCTCGCTGACGGCAAAAACGAACCTCCCACCATGCCGCGAGGCCGGCCAAGGCAGGGTCGGCCTGGTCGGCCCGGGCCTGGGTCAGGCGCGCCTCGAGATGAGCGGCCAAGCCCTCTGACGCACCCGGCGCCCGAAGCTGCTCGAGGAGGACCGGAGTCAGCCCCAGGCTGAAGCCTGCGTCGAGTCCCTTGGCAGCGAGCTCGTCCACCACCCCGAGCAGCGGGAGGTAGACGTCGAGGACCGCGTCAAAGAGCCAGTGATCGCCGTGGGGCCAGCGCCCGTGGTTCAGAACCCAAGGCATGTGCCCGTGCAGCACGAGGACGAAGCTTCCGCCGCCTTCGACGCTCACCGCCGCTCCACGCGTAGTGCGAGCCGAAGCTCCACCTTCTCCTGACTCCAGAGCGCCACCGGCCAGAGGAAGACCAGACACGTGCCCTGGAAGGACTGTCTGTAGCTGGTGCGCCCGCGCACCGCGGCCTCCACTGGGTAGGCCAGGACCCGGGCCGGCTGTTCGGCGTCGATGTGCACCGTGGTGCCGATGTCGGCGAGGATCAGCGACGCACGAGAGACGCCGGCCACGTCGGCCGACCGCTCGAGGGGGAGGCTGTGATCGGGGCCGAGTCGCAAGAAGCGATGGGGTCCGGGACGGCCGTCCAGGTTGAGGGTCATCTCCACACCGAAGGTGGTCTCGATGGGCTGGTGGATGCGATTGGGCAGCTCGTAGTCGACGAAGATCTCCGCAGAGCTGGCGCTGAAGCGGTCGCGCTTCGCGAGGCGCAGCAGGTGCACATCGCCGCCGGAACGGTGGGTGCCTTCCCGGGACACGATGGCCACCACGTCCCCGTTGTGCTCTCTCTCCACGCTGAGCAGCTGGTAGGCCCCCCGGACGAAGTCGCCCTCCTCCTGGGCCTGACCACGGCGAACGTTCTCCAAGCTCGTCTGGGGGCCGTAGAAGTGGTCAACGAAGAGCCCGCGCCGGTGGCGGTCCTGCCACAGCAAGAGCTCCGGGGCCGCCACGTCGTGGTGCAGGGGCGGAGCCAGAGGCAGCAGGATCTCGCCGTTGTCGGTGAGGGCCGAGTCCGGTTCGCCGTCGTCCTCGTCGTCCTCCAGCACGACCTCGTGGGTGGCGCCCGCGGGCTCGTCTACAAGGCCTTCCTCGATGAGAGCGGGAAGCGACGGGTTGCGCACCAGCTCGGCGTGCCAGGTCTCGAGCCTGCGGCTCAGGGTATTCGCCAGGTTGCCGAGCTCCCACAGGTGCAGCTCGGACAAGGCACCGCCCGCGCCTGGGCGCATGACTGCGGCCAGGCGAGGAGTGCGCACCACCAGCTCGTCCTGCCCGTCCCCGTCGTGGTCCACCACCTCATGCCGCACCGTGTCCCGCTCCCCCAATGCGGTCATGACCAAGCGCTCCACCTCGGCGAGGTTCAGCCAGGCCGTGTGTCGGACGGCGCCTTCTGCCAGGCCGCCGTTGAAGCCGGTGTGAAGGATGCCCGCGCACTGTCCTTTGTACAGATGCTCGCGGGCGGAGTCGTAGAGGGCCGCAAGGGCGCTGTTGGTGTCGGCCCTCTCCATCCGTCGACGCAGCTGGTGGAACAGCCGACTGGCACGAAGCATGCGCTTGTGGAGCTGGTTGGCCTCGTCGTAGCGGGCCAGGACCGCCTCCCAAGGGGGGCCGTGGAGGAGCACAGCGGCCTGCCCGAGTGCCCAAGCCCGGTGCTCTTCGACTGCACGGGACAACGACGCGAAGGACTCCGCGACCTCGACGTCGACGAGACCGCCTCCCACCGTCGGGCTGGTCCCGGCGACCGGGTAGCTACGCCCAACGGGCGGAGTGCGCTCGAACAGATGTCTGGGGAGCGATGGCTTGAGCCAGGCGGCCTGCTGCTGCACAGCCTCGAAGAACACGGGCATCCAGGGCTGTGAGCCCTCCCAACAC
>JAERSX010000208.1 GCA_016845285.1 Deltaproteobacteria bacterium
GGTGGCACCAAAGGACCGGATGGCAGCCCGCCAGCCCTCGCCCACCTGGCCCTCACCTTCGTCGCAGGGCGCCGGCCGCGACAGCTTCCAGAGCGCCTGGATGGTGGGCTTCGCCGGTGGCTCCACCGAGTCGACGAGCTCATCAAGGAGTGGTCTCGGCGTTGAGGGAGACGCGGGGGCGCACCGTCGCCAGGGCAACCCCACCGATGGCCACCGCGCTGCCGAGCCAGGCCCGTCCGCTCGGCCACTCGTCGAGCACCAGGCCGCCGAGGGCAGCGGCCCCCGCGGGCTCCAACAGGGTGACGGCGGCCACGATGGCTGCGGGTAGGTAGCGGACCGCGTAATTGAGGCCGATGTGGCCCAGCAGCTGGGGACCCAGGGCCAGTCCGGCGAGCACCGCCCACTCGGCCGTGCTGAAGCCCGTGAGCTCGGCACCGGTCGCCAGGGCGGCGGGCAGGAGCCACAGGGCGCAGGCGCCACACACGATGGTCCCGTAGACGTCGATGCCCACGCGCGGGCGCACCACCCGCCCGCTGACCAGGTACAGCGCCCCGAGGATCCCGCCGAGCAGGGCGAGGCCATCGCCGGTCCAGGAGGGGGCCACCGCCGACTGCGAGGTCATGAGCCCGACTCCTGCGATGGCAACAGCGACACCCAGCCAGAAGCGACCGCCGGGGTTGCGCCGCAGCAGCCCCCACTCGAAGAGGCCGGCCCACACGGGGTTGAGGCACACGAGCACGGTGGAGCGGAGCACCGTGGTGGCGTGGAGCGAGGCGAACCAGGCCCAGAAGTGACCCGCGAGGAGGGCCCCGGCGACGGCGATGAGGGCGAGATCGCGGGGGGCCACGCGGCGGAGCGCACCCGGCTCGCGCAGCAGCGCGATGGGCAGGAGCAGTGCGGCGACGGCCAGCGTGCGCCAGAGACCGGCGGCGATGGGGTGTACGTCGGGCGCCAGGCGCACCAGCACTGCGGCGGCGCTGATTGCGCTCACGGCGACGAGCAGGACGGGGAGCGAGCGACCGCGCGGACTCATGGGCGGGCTCGGCCTCCGCCGCGGACGCTCAGGTCACCCCTTCGGGGCGGGTGGCGTACATCACGTCCATCAGCGCCTCGAAGAGAGCCTCGTCGTTGTCGATGGCGTCCTTGTTCTCGATGAGGTCGAAGATCTTCTGGGTGGTGAACTGGTTCTTGAGCGTCTGGAGGCTCATGTCGTCGTCCAGCCACTCCTGGACAGCTGCGAGGGTCACTTGGAAAGCCATGAGATCTCCTGGGGCCGAGGGCGCATCCTAATCCGGTCGAAAGGTGGACGGTGGCAGTGTGGTGTGCTCATCGTCAGGGGCGGCCATCAGGCCGGCCGAGATCGACCTCGGGACCGCAGGGCCCGCTACACTCGCGGTCATGGTCCGCACCTCGGTTCTCCTCGCTGCCCTCTCCATGTCGTGTGTGCCTCCCGAGGGCGGCATGTTCGGCCTCTCTCGGGCAGACGAGCCGGCCGACACGCTGGTCTTCAACAACGCCACCGAGCCCGAGTACCTCGACCCGGGGCAGGCCACGGGCCACCCCGATGGCCGCATCATCGCCGAGCTCTTCGACGGCCTCACCGAGTACCACTCCGTCGATCTCACGGCCGAGCCAGCCCACGCCGAGCGCTGGGAGACCCACGACGACGGCCGGGGCTACACCTTCCACCTGCGGCCAGATGCCAGCTGGACCGATGGCGCCCCGGTCACCGCCCACGACTACGCCTGGTCCTGGGAGCGCAACCTCAACCCGGTCTACCTGAGCCGCTACGCCCAGCAGCTCTACGCCCTGGCCAACGCCGCCCGCTACAACGAGGGACGCCTGGTGCGCCTGGTGGAGGACGTGGACGGGGCGGCTGCGGGCACGCTCCTCGAGCTCGTCGACAGCTCGCTGAAGGACGACGAGGGCTCGGCACGCTTCCCGCTGCTCTCCGAGCGGGTGCTGGTCGAAGATGTCGGGCTGGTGGGGCGTGACGGTGCCGTGATCACCGAGCTCTCTGCGGGTGAGCGGGTGGTCTGGACCGGTGAGTCCGATGGCGGCATCACCATCTATGCGCCCGGGGCGGAGCGCTGGGGGACCGTGCCTGCCTCGGCGCTGACGGACGAACAGGGATCGAGCCTGCGCTTCGAGGCGGTCGTCTTGTCGGAGCCGGACTGGCAGTCCGATCCGAACGCCGCACCGCCGACTCCCGTGCCCGCCAGCGATCCCGACGCGGAGTCAGGCGACACCGGCGAGCTCGTCGAGGCTGTCGAGGCCGTCGAGCCCCCACCGGGGCCCCGCCTCGTCTCGGTGCGAGGGGACCAGGTCCGTCCGGCAGCGAACGGTCTGGGCTTTCGCGCCTGGGACGATCACACCTTCGAGGTGCGCCTGGAGGGCACCGCCCCCTACTTCCTCCAGCAGACCTGCCACACGGCCACCAAGGCGGTGCCTCGCCAGGCACTGGAGGCCCACGGCAGCCGCTGGACCCGTCCCGAGAACATCGTCTCGTCGGGGCCCTTCCGCCTGGTGGAGCACAAGGTCCGAGACCGCTTCGTGATGGAGAAGTGGGACGACCACTGGGCCGCCCACGAGGTGAAGCTGGAGCGCATCGAGGCCTGGTCCATCGACCACGTGCACACGAGCACCAACCTGTACCGGGCCGGCTACACCGACTTCGTGGTGGCCAACGACATCCCGCCCGAGTTCCTGCCCATCCTGCGCGGCAAGGACGACTTCGTCATCTCGCCGGCGCTGTCGGTCTACTTCTACCGGCTCAACACCGATCACCCGCCCCTCGACGATGTGCGCGTGCGGCGGGCCCTGGCCATGGCCATCGATCGCACCGATGTGGTGAGCGTGGCCAAGGGCGGCGAGCTGCCCGCCACCCACATCGTGCCCCCGGGCTTGCCTGGCTACCCGGTGGTCGAGGGCATGGGCTTCGATCCCGCCGCCGCCAAGGCCCTGCTCGCCGAGGCTGGCTACCCCGGTGGCGAGGGCTTCCCGGTGATGCGCATCCTGTACAACACCCAAGAGAAGCACAAGCACATCGCGGCGGTGATCCAAGACCAGTGGAAGCGACATCTCGGCATCACCGTGGAGCTCGAGAACCGGGAGTGGAAGACCTTCCTCAAGACCGTGCATGCCCAGGACTACGTCATCGCACGGGGAGGCTGGATCGGCGACTACCTCGACGCCAACACCTTCCTCGAGATGTGGATCACCGGTGGCGGCAACAACGAGACGGGCTGGAGCAGCACCGCCTACGACGACCTCATCCGGGAGGCTGGGCAGACGGCCGACCCCGAGGAGCGGCTGCAGGTCCTGGCCCAGGCCGAGGGCATCCTCAACGAGGAGATCCCCTTCATCCCCATGTACTGGTACGTGTGGCAGGAGCTGCGGCAGCCCGAGCTCCGGGGCCACCACCCCAACCTGCTCGACCACCACCCGCTCCGCCACGTGTGGCTCGACCGCTGACGGGGCTCACATCCGGGTCGCGCGCAGGCCTGCGTCGAAGGTGAGGTCGCTGCTGGTGGCCGCGGCCTGGTGCACCTCGACGGCCAACACGTTGTCTCCGTCCACCAACATGCCCACGTCCAGCCGGTAGTCGAGCACGGCCTCCTCGTTGGGCTCGGCGATGGCGGTGAGCGCCCAGGTGTCGGCGGTCACCTCCTCGGTGGTCGTCAGGTTCACGCGCTGGACCTCGACGCCATTGAGCCAGACGACGGCGCTGTCGTCGACCATCAGCGAGAGGTGGAGGTCGCGCAGGGTGATGGCTCGGGTCACCGGGAAGATGAAGCGGAACCAGGTGGTGGGGTGTCGGGCGCTGCTCTCGCCGCCATCGATGACGGTCACCTGGTGGTCGTCGCCGAGTCCCAGGGGGCCGGGCCCGGTGAGCCAGGTGCTGTCGTCGAAGGTGCCCAGCACCCAGTCTTCGCCGGGGTCTTCGCCCGTGTCGAGGTAGGCCCAGGAGCTGCCCAAGGCCACGAGCTCTTCGACGGGGGCGGCGTCGGAGTCGTTGGGGTAGCCCGGCGTGCCGTGCCTCATCGGGGTCCAGCAGTCGTCTCCGGTGCAGCAGTCGGTTCGCCTGGCCTGCGAGATGTCCCCCTCCTGCTCGCCGTAGTGCACCGCCTGCGCGTTGCCTCCTGGATCGGTGAGCACGATGCTCCCGCCGTCGGCGTCGAGGGCGAAGGGCAGCTGGGTGGGGCCGTCGCCTCCGTCGGCGAGCAGCACCAGGGCTTCACCCGGATCGAGATTGGGCGCGGCGTCCAGGGTGTGGGGATCGGTCCCTTCGGGGTCGTCGCTGAGCGTCCATCCCGCCAGCGAGATCGTGTCTGCGCTCGGGTTGAAGAGCTCCAGCCAGTCGGGCTCGGCCCCCTCGGCCAGGCCCAGCGACAGCACGTTGCGGGCCATGAACTCGTTGATGCAGAGCGCGGGACCGTCCGCCGACGGTGGGGCCACCTTGTGCGTGGACGGCCCGACCGTGGCCAGGGGCCCCTCGACACACGACACGATGAGCAGCCACAGCATCACAGCCCCCAGAAGCTGCGCATGTAGTCGCTGCGGCCGTCCACCCAGGTGTCGACGTGTGCTCGGTAGGCGTCGATGTTCGCCGCGGAGCACTCACGACGGGGGTCGGCCATGGCTGCGTCGCGGGTGAGCGTCGCCCACTCGTCGTAGCGGGCGGGCATGTCGGCGGCGTCGGCGATCTCCACCACCTCGGCGGCGGCGGCCTGCCAGTCCGCCCGGCAGGTGGCGTCCACCGCACAGGCGTAGGCGAGGTTTCCGTAGGGGGAGGCCCAGCTCCGGCCCCAGTCGCTGTCGTTGAGGAAGGAATAGTCGTAGTCCCAGGGCACCAGCTCGGCCTTTCCGTCTTCGGGATCGAAGTAGACCCGGTTGTTGTTCTTGTTGAGGCAGTAGCCATCGTTCTGTCCGACCCACTGCTCCACGGCCCAGGCGCGGTGGATGGTCGGCCAGTCCACGACCTCGCCCAGCTGGGTGTAGAACTGGTCGGTGGCGTACCAGTAGGAGAGGGCCGCGGACACGCCGCCGATGTCGACGTGGTCGACGTCTTCGCCCTCTTCGAGCTGATAGAGCACGTCGTTGCCCTCGGCGAAGTCGAGCAAGGTGTAGCTGCCGCCTCCGTACCAGACGTACTTGCCGTCGTACAGGTTGCCCGAGGGGTCTTCCCAGTTGCGATCGAGGAAGCGGTCGTCCTGGGTCTCGATGATGATGTACAGCCCGTAGTCAGCGCCGTTCACCGAGACCGAGGCGAAGGCAGCCCGCGAGGTGGGCACCTCGGCGGCCTGGTAGAGGTGCGAGGCCATGGCCTCCTTGAGGTACGAGCAGTCCACCACGCTGTTGTTGAGCGAGAGGCTCTCGAGCCCGTAGAAGCGCTGGTCTTCGTGGAAGCGGTTGAAGTCGATCTTCAGCTTGGGCTTTCCGGTCAGCGTGCGGAAGGAGCCGATCTTTCCGCGCAGGCGCACGCCCACCTCGTCGACGGTCTCGCCGTCGAAGGTCATGCGGCCCGGCTGGTAGGTGTAGGGGTCGCTGCCGAGCGCACTCCAGGAGTCGTGGGGGATCTCGAGGGCGATCTCGTGGATGCGGTCGGTGCTGAAGATGTGGGCGGCGTCGGGAGTGTTGGCGCCGACGGTCTCTTCGACGATGACGGGGCTCGCGGTGTCGGCGGTGTCGGGCCCCGGCCCCGGTCCAGAATCGCTGTCGCCAGGGCCGCTCGTGTCGGGGGGCTGGATGGGC
>JAERSX010000209.1 GCA_016845285.1 Deltaproteobacteria bacterium
CTTCAGCGTGGTGTCGGGCCCCGAAGCACTGGTGACGGAGATCGTTCGGCACCGCCTGGCGAGTGCGGTCCATCGGCCTGGGCTCGCGGGCCATGTGCTCGCCGACGGCTCGGCCGAGGGCGAGGTGTGCTCGACTACGTGGCGGAGGCGACCTGCGGTGGCCGAGAGGTCAGCCGTCAGCTCCTCGGGCAGGCCATGGAGGCGGGGGTGATTCGTCGGGTCGACCCGGACGCGTTGCTCGCGCTCCTCGGTGTCGCGCTGCCGGCGCTCGCCTCCTCCAAGAACGCCCTCCACAAGCTGCTGGACCTCGACCTCGAAGACGACACGGACCGGGAGCGGTTGACCCTCGCGCTCTCGGACATCCTCGTTCACGGGTTGCTTCCCGAGGAGCCGCGTGGGGACGCTGTAGGAGAGGACCGATGACGGCGGGGGCCATACCCTCCAGGCATCGAGCGCCTACAGCGTCTCGATGAACCGCAGGACCGCGGCCTGCTCCTCCTCGGAGAGCGCCTGGAAGGCGTCGCGGGACGTCTCTCCCTCCCCACCGTGCCAGAGGATGGCCTCCTCCAGTGTGCGGGCGCGGCCATCGTGCAGGTAGCTCTCGGAAGGAGTGCAGGTCTCGGACTGCGCGGGCCCTTCGACGCCGCCCGTGACACACGGACCCAGGCCCAGGCTCCAAAGGGGGGGGGTGCGCCACTCGGAGCCCGACGCCACGCCTTCTCCGAGGTTGTCTGCCAGCTCGGGCCCCATGTCGTGGAGCAGCAGGTCGGTGTAGGGGTGGATGGTCTGGCTGCGCAGCTCGGCCAGCGGGTGGAAGGCGCTGGTGGTCACCTCGGGCAGGTGGCAGCTGGCACAGCCGACCTCCTCGAAGAGCACCTCCCCGTCGAGTGCCGTGGCATCGTCCAGGCCGCGGCGGGCGCGCACCCCGAGCAGGCTGACGTAGCGCACCAGGTCGTCGAGGTACTCGTCTGAGAGCTCGGCGCCGTCCTCGTTGCCGCAGTCCGTCTGGGCGCTCCCGCAGTCGGGCTCGGGGAATACCGAGGTCATGACGCCCATGTCGGTGTTCAGCGCGCCTGCCGTCTGGTGCAGCACGCTGCTCGCCCCCGCCTTCCAGCCGAACCGACCGAGCCGGGCCTCACCGGTGACGGGGTCCGCCACCACCTGCGGACGCCCGGAGATGCCGTCGCCGTCTGCATCGTCAGCATCGGCCCAGCCGAACACCGTCTCCTCCGGGATGGCCTCGAGCAGGCCCATGCCCACGAGCTGCGGAGCGATACGCGGGGAGTAGCGGGCGGGCGCCTCGCCCGAGAACGCGAACACAGGCGAGCGCAGGCCGTCGACCTCCTCCCAGGACGCGATGGTGACCTCGCCCTCGCCCTCGCCGCTCACGGCGCTGGGCTGCAGCACGCTGCCGATGAGCGGGTCCGGCCCGCCCTCCGCACCGACCTTGAAGACCCAGGCGTCCAGGTTCTCGCCCTCGTCCGCCACCGGGGCGCGGCCGTGCCGAGTGTGGCAGGCGTCGCACGAGGGGTGCACGTACAGGGGCCCGGCCAGGTCGACGAGCTCGTCGAAGGTGCCGTTGCTGTCGCTCTCGTCGTGTGAGCCGTCGATCATGTCGGTGTGGTGGATGCGCCGTCCCTGCACGAACGCCTGGCCGTTGCGTGGCGAGAGGTTGGTGGCCAGCTGCATGAAGTGGTTCTGTGGCTCGTCGGAGTAGTTGTAGGACAGCGTGGTCCTGCCGCCGGACCAGCCGAAGGTGTCGATGGGGAAGGACTTCTCGCGCTCCGAGCTGGAGTCGGCGAAGTCGCCCACAGCCTCCCAGGGCAGGAGTCCGCCCACACCCACCTCGTACAGGTGCGTGGTGCCGTAGTAGTTCTGCCGCTCGCCCGGGGCGCCGTCCAAGAACAGGCTGGTCTCGAACTCCATCAGCTGGCCCACGGCGAGCTCGGTGGCCACGCCGTCCTCGTAGGCCTCGGTGAGCGTGAAGGTGTAGCGGTACTGGTCGCCTTCGTCGCTCACCTGCACGTGGTCGTCGTCGAAGGTGCCCGGCCCGGTCTCCTCGAAGCTCGGCGCGTAGTTTCCGGAGTAAGTGGCCACCGTGCCCAGGCCCAGGTACCAGGCGCGGAACTCGGCCACCGTCAGCCGCCACTCGGCCACGAAGGAGATGTCGACGGTGCCCCCGCCCGAGGCGACCCGGTCGACGAACTACATGCGCACGGTGCGGTACTCCCAGTACTGCGACAGGTAGTGGTCGTAGCTCTGGTACTCGTCCTCGCGGGCATGCCGGTCCCGACCCCGGTCGGCGAAGCGGGTGACGATGGCGTCCCCGGACTCGAAGACGTCCTCGGGCTCGAGCTCGGTGGAGGCGTCGTAGAGGGGCACGATCTCGTCGGCGTAGGCGCCGGTGTCGGTGTCGGCGCCGGTGTCCCCTGGCTCTACCTGCGTTCCAGAGGTGTCCCCGGTGGTGGTGCTGCCCTCAGGCCCCACACTGCAGGCGGCGAGTAGCAGGAGCAGGCTGGCGCGGTGCATGGGCGGATCCGGGACTTTGTTCGGTAGTCGAACTTATCCCGAAGGACCGGGCTGACGATGTCAGCATTCTGTTCCCGTCCCGGTCGGGGAACATCGTCAGGCCCCTGCCGTGGTCGTGCGGGAGCGCACTCTCAGACGTCTCCGCCTCGGCTGAGAAGTCACGGCCACATTCTCAGGTCCTCCAGCGCGCCTCAGAGGCGGCAGGTAGAGGAGAGTGGCCATGGCAGCAGCGCCCCTCGGCTCCGACGCCATCCTGGCCGCCCACACCGACGGACCTGGCACATGACGAAGACTCCCCTCCTCGCCCTTGGTCTGGTGCTCCTCCCGGGCGCCTGCCGTAGGGGGTCACGGAGAGCCACAACTTCGCGGTGGCCGTCGAGCAGGACGGCACGGAGCAGGACAGCTTCGTCTACGAGGTCAACCGCCAGCAGGAGACGAACGCGAGCTTGACCACCTCGTGGACGACGTTCTCCATCTCGGACACCGTCACGGTGACCGTCACGAAGCTCAGCGAGGGCGCCACCGTGACCTGTGAGGTCCTGCCGAGCAGCTTCGACATCCAGACCGAGGCCTCATCCGTGGGCGCGGCGTGCTCTCGGGCGAGGGCTACCCACATGGCGCCACCGACGACGACCACCTCATCAACTTCTGGGGAGCCAAGGAGAGCCTCGTCGAGGGCATCACCTTCCGAAACATCACGGCCAACGGTGCGGTGAGCCAGCCGAGCGAGATCTTCGGCTGGGATGCCGACCACACCGTCTCCGACGTGAGCTTCCAGGACCTGAAGATCAACGGAAACCTCATCCCCTCGGCCGAGGAGGGGGACTTCGAGATCGACGCCGAGACCACCGCCGACATCACCTTCATCCACGACACCTTCCTCACCGGTGAGGACTGCGAGGCCCAGCTCGGCGAGGCCCGAGGGGACGCCGACTCGGTCGAGGTCTACGGCGAGCAGCTGCACCTGGTCAACACGCTGCCCGACCCCGAGGCCGAGTGCTTCACCACCGCGGGCTGGCAGACCGCCGAGCCCGTCACCCCGCCCTTCACCGTCGGGTACACCATCGACGTCGCGGGCTCCGACTTCGGCTACGGCGGCTACGTCCGAGCCAGCCTCATCTGAGACCAGGCCAACCTCTACGGACTGGCCCCCGACGTGAGCCTGCTGAAGGAGACCGTCGACTGGCACGGTCAGATGGACGGCTTCGAAGACATCGTCCAGGAGGACCAGTACACCCTGTACGCGCTGGGGCTGGGCGAGCGGATGGCGAGCATGCCGGCGGACGGGGTGGAGACAATCACGGTCCGGCAGGTCATTGGCGAGAGCGACCAGAAGACCTGGTGGGCCGCAGACGACGGGGCCTTCGAGCTGGTGCACACCTACGACAACATCATCGGCTCGACCGTCGAGATCACCCCCATCCTGGTCGGCTCCGACTGCGACGTGTGGAACCACAACGACTTCGATCTCGCCATCGACCGTGTCGGGGTGTTCAGCGAGGACCCCGCCCCCTGCGAGTGACCGCCGGCCACGGTCCGCCGCAACGACTGGCAGCCCGGCCCTCCTCGACCGGGCGTTCTTGTTGGACCGACTCGTCTGCCCATGACCAGGCTCAGCCGTCGACGCCCACGAAGGCGATGAGGCCGCCTTCGGTCCAGGCAGCCGCGCCGACGGCGGATGGGTCCGGGGCGCCCGTGTAGTTGAAGATCGGGAAGGTCTCGGTCGGCATGGACGAGACGAAGTCGAAGCAGTAGCCAGCGTCGTAGAGGTGAAGGCGGTCGTCGGTCGTCAGCACGGCGAAGTAAGGGCCGAGGGCGTCGGCCTCGGCTCCGCACGCCTCTGCTGGGCTCGCGGACCCGGTCCAGCCGAAGTCTCCGTCGTGTCCGAGCCAGGCCGACTGCACCGACGCAGCCGCTGGCGCGAGGTCGGTCTGCCAGTCCGCGCCGAGGTCGGTCTCGACCAAGAGCGTGAAGGAGCTCGACTCCGGGTCCCACGTGTACACCACAGCAGAGAATTGGTACTGCAGGTTCACCGTCGCAGCGCCTTCGAGGGCGGTCCAGTCCTCCGGCGCCTTGATCGCCATCGTCAGGCTCTCGCCTGACGCCTCTGGGAAGAGGCTGTCCCGGTCCCCCGACGAGACCCAAGTCAACGTGTCGAGCGCGAGCACGTGAAAGGTGTCGGCGGTCAGCACCCACACGCGCTCTCGCCCGACGCTGAAGGCCACGTGGATGGCGCTCGTCGGTGCGTGCACGCCTTCAGTCGGCTCCATGGGGTGTGCGGCCCAGGTCGCGCTCTCGGTGTCGAGGGTCCAGAATCCGCAGACGCCGTCGCCGTCGGTCTCGGCCTCGCCCGAGCAGTCGTTGTCGACCCCATCGCAGCTCTCCGCGTTGCCGGGGTAGCGGTCGGGGTCGTCGTCGTCGCAGTCGACGTCGCTCGCGGCGCCGTCACCGTCGGCATCGACCGGGTCTTCGGACCCGCCAGAGTCGTCCATCCCGCCGTCGTCCCCGCTGTCCTCCCCAACGTCGGGAGCAGGTGAGCGACCGGGCGCGGTGTTCCCGAAGGTCGATGACCCGCAACCGAACGCACCCAGCAAGAGCAGGACGGAGACTCTGCGGAGTGGCATCGTGCGTGGCCGGGACTGGAGAAGAGGACGGGTCGCTGTGACCGTAGATGGGTCGAGCGATCCCTCTACCTGAATGTCCCCCGACGATCGAGTCAGGTGGACCCGCCACGAGGCAACGCCCTCTCTGCGACAGCGACCTGCTCGTGCCCTTCTCGCACCGCGCCCGACGGAGGAAGAGCAGATCATCCGGTGGCGGCCTCGTTGTACTCGGATATCATCCGACGGCGTGGCTCAGAGCCCAGCCCAGCAGGGGTAG
>JAERSX010000210.1 GCA_016845285.1 Deltaproteobacteria bacterium
TCGACAACGACGACCGGCCGGCCGTGCGGGACTTCATGGACACGTGGTCCGACTCGTTGTGCGTCATCAACGGGCTCGAGGTCCACAGCGTGGCTCACTCGGTGTGTAAGCGCGAGTTGATCACCGGCAGCCTCCACTCCACGACACCGGACTGGCCGGCTCTGGTCGCTCTCGAGCGGGGCAGTGCGCACACCATCCCCCTGTTGCACTTCTCCGGCCCGAGCTTCCCGCGCATGGCGAGCAACATGGTCGTCCGGGTCGGGGCAAACGAGCAGCTGCTGCGTGTGCTGACCGGGGAGGCCATGAGCGAGGCCACCCTGCCCAGCACGCCACGGAGCGACGAGATCAGCGCCATCGAGGACGCGTTCGTACGGCAGCGCATCGAGTCCATGCTCGGTGAGGCAGGCCATGGTGCTGAGGAGGAGCTGCTCGAGAGCGCCCTGTCCGCCACGGAGCGGATGGAGGCCCTGGTCACATCTCCCGAAGCCAGGCGGCTCGGGTCCGCCCTCACCCTGTCAGAGCAGGGCCAGCTCATGGTGGAGGCCTTCTCAGCCGGGCTCGCGCACGCTGGAATCCTCTCCTTTCAAGGTGACTTCGGCTGGGACACCCATGGCGCCAACCACCTTCAGTCCGACAATTTCGAAGACCTCTTCTCCGGGCTCGGCGAGACCGTCCTCGCGCTGTCTCAGACCGACGGCCCTGCAGGCGGCACCCTCCTCGAGGAGACCATGGTGGTGGTGGTCTCCGAGATGGGGCGGTACCCCAAGCTGAACGCTCGCGAAGGCAAGGATCACTGGACCTTCACCAGCGCCATGCTCATCGGTGCAGGCGTGGCGGGCGGCCGGGTCCTGGGCGCCTACGACCACCAGTTCGAAGGCTCCCCTTTCGATCTGGAGACGGGGGCCATGGGCGACTCCGGCGTGGTCCCGACGCCCGCCAATCTGAGCGCCACGGTGTTGGAGAACTGCGGGATCGACGCCTCGTCCTGGTTCCCCGACGCGACGCCCATCCGGGCAGCCCTGGCCGATTGAACCTGCCGGCTCGCGCCTCTCGACAGACCACCCAGAGGGCTCACCACCTCCGAGCGCGGCAACCCGTCCGAGCTCAGTCGGTGAGCGTCCCGCTCAGGCGGGCACGGCGACGCTCCAACGCGGAGTCTTCCTCACCCTGGCTGCTCACCTCGACCAGTGCGGCCTCAGCCCCGTCCAGACGCTCCATGGCGGTGGCCATGCCGAGGCGGGCGAGGGCCACCAGGTCTTCGCCACGAGCTTCGCTCAGGGCGTGGTCGTAGGCGTCGTAGGCAGCGGCGGGATCGTCGGCGAGGTCCAGGTTGCCCAGTGACATCCATGCGGTGGCGCGGGTCTCGGCGACGCCGGTAGCGGCCCGGAAGGCGCTGCGGGCACGGGCGGGCTCTCCGGCCTCCACCCAGGTGCGGCCGGCGCGGAGCCACCAGCCACCTGCAGCGGCCAGATCGCTCGTGGTGCGAGCAGCCTTGGACCAGGCCCGCGCAGCCTCTGCGGTCTCGCCCAGCTCACCGCGGTGGAGCTCGGCTCGCGCTGCGTGTGCCTCGGCGACCCGCGGGGAGTCGGGGTGCTCGGCACAGAAGCGCTCGAGCAGGGACAGCGCTTGCTGGGGCTGGTTCTCTGCACGGGCGAGGCGAGCAGCACGCCACAAGGCATCGCCCCGCGTGTCCTCGGTCAGCCCGTCCGTGGCCACCGCAGCGTACACACTCGCCGCTTCCTCTTGGGCTCCGCTCAAGAGCAAGGCGTCGGCCTGGCTCAGCGAGGGCCGAAGACTCAGCACCAACAGCCCAAGGACGGCTACACCACCGCAGATCCAGAGCCCCGAGCTCACGAAGCCCAGCTCGTGGAGGTTGCGACCTTGGGGAAGGCGGGTGCGCATGACGTGGAACGCTATCCCGTGGAACATCTGATCTGCAAAGTGTTCCTGATCACCACACCCCAGTGGTCACCCGATCGTCGCCAACCGACGCTGTCTACTCCTCGCCCTGATCCGCCTCAGCGGCGTCCGGCACTCCGGCCGCGTTCTCGGCGTTCTCTGGGATCTCTGCGTTCTCTTCGATGCCGTCGAGGGTCTCGAGATCCTCGTCCTCGTCCTCGTCGGTATCCATCACCCGAGCCACGCTGACGATACGCTCATCATCCTCGACCCGCATGAGGGTGACGCCCTTGGTATTTCGTGCGGTTTCCCGAATGTTGGCCACGCCACACTTGATCACCCGACCCGTGTCGGTGATCAGCATGATTCGATCGTCCTCGTGGACCTGGACCGCCCCGGCCACATCACCATTGCGGTCATCGGTCACGATGTCGATGATGCCCTGACCGCCCCGGCCCTGGATCCGATACTCCTTGAGGAGGGTCCGCTTGCCGAAGCCGTTCTCGGTGACCGTGAGCAACCGCATCTCCGGGTCACTCTCGAGCACGAGCATTCCGGCGATGCTGTCTCCCGCGCGTAGGTTGATGCCACGCACACCACGGGCCACACGGCCCATGTGGCGCACGTCGTGGCCGCCGAAGCGGATGCTCTTGCCCGAGCGGGTGACGATGAGCACGTCCTGATCGGGGCGGGTCAGCTCGACGGTGAGGAGCTCGTCGCCCTCGGCACAGTCGTAGGCGCGCAGGCCGTTGCGACGCAGGTTGCGGTAGTCGTTCAAGCGGGTGCGCTTGACCAGGCCCATGCGGGAGCAGAAGAGGAGGTCATCGTCGCCCTCGAAGTTGGCGATGCTGACCACGCCGGCGACGTCGTCTTCGGGCTCGAGCGAGACCAGGTTGATGAGCGGGATGCCGCGAGCGTCGCGGCCCACCTCGGGCAGCTTGTAGACGGGCACCTTGTGGACCAGGCCGTGGGTGGTGAACACCAACAGCACGCCGTGGGTGTCGGCCGTGAAGAGCTCCTGGACGGAGTCCTGGTTCCGGGTCCGCATGCCGCGGCGGCCGAAGCCACCCCGTCGCTGCATCTGGTACTCGGTCATCGAGGTGCGCTTGATGTAGCCGCTGACCGACAAGGTCACGACCTGCTCTTCCTTGACGATGAAGTCCTCGATGGACATCTCGGCCATGGAGTCTTCGATTCGCGTCCGCCGCTCGTCGGCGTAGCGGTCGCGCACCACCATCAGCTCTTCCCGGATGACCTCCATGAGGCGCGCGTCCGAGCCCAAGATCTCCTTGAGCGCGTTGATGCGGGCCTCGAGCTCGGCGTACTCGGCTTCGATCTTGCCGCGCTCCAAGCCTGTGAGGCGCTGCAGGCGCATGTCGAGGATGGCCTGGGCCTGGATCTCGCTGAGATCGAAGCGGCCGATGAGCGCCTTGCGGGCCTCTTCACCCGTCTGGCTGGCGCGGATGAGGGCGATGACCTCGTCGATGTTGTCGAGCGCGATGAGGTAGCCAGCCAGGATGTGCTGACGCTCCTGGGCCTTGCGCAGGTCGTACCGGGTGCGGCGAATGGTGACGTCGCGGCGGTGCGAGATGTAGTGCTGGAGCATCTCGCGGAGGCTGAGCACCATCGGCCGGTTCTGCACGATGGAGAGCAGGATGACGCCGAAGGTGCTCTGGAGCGCGGTGTGCTTGTAGAGATGGTTGAGCACCACCTGCGGCACTGCGTCGCGCTTGAGCTCGATGACCACGCGCATGCCGCGGCGATCTGACTCGTCGCGCAGGGCGCTGATCCCCTCGACGCGCTTCAGCTTGACCAGCTTGGCGATCTCCTGCACCAGCCGAGCCTTGTTGACCTGGAAGGGCAGCTCGTCGATGACGATGGCGGTGCGGTTGTTGCCGAACTCCTCGAAGACGGCGTTGCCACGCATGAGCACGCGGCCGCGGCCGGTCTCGTAGGCATCGCGGATGCCACGGCGGCCGTGGATGGTGCCCGCCGTGGGGAAGTCCGGCCCCGGGACGATGGCCAGCAGCTCATCGAGGGTGATGTCGGGGTTGTGGGAGACCGCGATGACCGCATCGATGATCTCGCCCAGGTTGTGGGGCGGGATCTTGGTGGCCATGCCCACCGCGATGCCATCGGAGCCGTTGACGAGCAGGTTCGGAAAGGCCGCGGGCAGCACCGTGGGCTCTTCGGTGGCTCCGTCGAAGTTGGCCTGGAAGTTGACCGTGTCCTTGTCGATGTCGGCGAGGAGCTCTTGGCTCAGCCGCGTCATCTTCGACTCGGTGTAGCGGTAGGCCGCGGCGGGGTCGCCATCGACCGAGCCGAAGTTGCCCTGCCCGTCGACGAGCGGGTACCGCATGTTCCATGGCTGAGCCATGCGGACGAGCGCGTCGTAGACAGCACTGTCGCCGTGCGGGTGGTACTTCTTGAGCACCTCGCCCACAGTACCGGCGCACTTTGCGTAGCGCCGATTGCTCAGCAGTCCCTCTCGGAACATGGCGTAGAGGATGCGGCGGTGGACCGGCTTGAGGCCGTCCCGCACGTCGGGCAAGGCCCGACCGATGATGACCGACATCGAGTAGTCGAGGTAGGACGAGCGCATCTCGTCTTCGATCTCGATGGGGATGAGCTGCCTGGCGACCTCGCGCAAGTGAGGCTCCTGGGACCGGGTTCCGGGTCGGAGCGACAACCCTTCGGGCGCGCTCCGGATAACGGAGCCACCTAACCCGTCGGGGCCCGTTCCGCAGCGCCCCGAGATGGACCGAAGGGCCCGTTGTGGCGGGACAGATCGCCAGCTGATCTCCTGGCCCGTGGAACACGTCGACCGGCAGGCGGGCTACGAGCACGGACCATCCGGAGAACCCCATGCTCGGACTGCTCACGACCCTGGGTCTTGCACTGGCAAATCCCGCGTACGAGGAAGGCGTGGCCCACCTCCAGACAAAGGACGGCCCATCGGCTCTTGCCGCCTTCGAGCGCTGCATTTCCTCCGAGGAACCGGGCACAGAGATCTGGTCGAATTGCCAGTGGGAGGCCGGCTGGGCCGCGTGGCTTGGCGGGGACTGGGCCCGCGTCGTCAGCCACTGGGAGCTGCTGTCCAAGCACGAGCCGGGCCGTGAGGGCATGTCGAAGTACCTCAGCCAGGCCCGCGACAACCTCGGCCTCGAAGCCCTCTTGGTGAAGGGACGCGCCAGCGCGGTCGCCACCTTCAAGAGCGAGGTGCCTGCGGGCACCACCGTCCGCCTCCGGGCCGTGGGCGACATGATGATCGGCACCGACTTTCCCGCCGGCTACCTACCGCCAAGTCCCACGCAGACCTTCGATGACCTCGACGAGTGGCTGCAGGACGCAGACGTGACCTTCGGCAACCTCGAGGGACCTCTCTGCGATGTGGGCAAGACGACCAAGTGCAAGCCCGACGCGCCCGCTGGCAGCTGCTACGCCTTCCGCTCGCCGGCCAGCTACGCCCCCATCTTCAAGGCTGCAGGCTTCGACGTGGTGAGCACCGCCAACAACCACGCCGGCGACTTCGGCGAGGTCTGTCGCTCCGAGACCGAGCGCCTCCTCGACGAGCAGGGCATCCACCACTCCGGCCGCGTGGGCGACATCGCCCGATGGGAGACCAACGGCCTGAAGCTCGCCATGGTCGCCTTTCACACGAGCCGCTCCTGCCACTACATCAACGACCACGAGACCGCGGTCGAGCTGGTCCGCGCGCTCACCACCGAGGCCGACCTCGTGGTCGTCAGCTTCCACGGCGGTGCCGAGGGTGGCAAGGCCCTGCACGTGCCCCACGGCCGCGAGACCTTCTACGGCGAGAACCGTGGGGACCTGCGTACCTTCACCCACGCGGTCGTCGACGCTGGCGCCGATCTCGTCATCGGCCACGGACCGCACGTCCTACGGGCAGCCGAGATCTACAACGACCGCTTGATCGCCTACTCGCTGGGCAACTTCGCCACCTACGGACGCTTCAACGTCCGCGGCAACGGTGGTGTCGGCGCCATCCTCGACGTGACCATGGACGCCGAGGGGCGCTTCGTGGCCGGCAAGATCCTCGCCACCAAGCAGGTGGGTCAGGGCACGCCCATGAAGGACCCCGACGGCAAGGCCATCGATCTCATCCGCCTGCTGTCCGACGAGGACTTCCCGGAGACCGGCGTGCGCGTTGCACAGGACGGCTCTCTGGCTGCGCGCTGACGCACCACACAGAGCCGGATCAAGGAGCCCGCTCTGGTCCCACCTCCTCCTGGGCAGGTTGGATGTAGCCCAGCTCTGCCAGACGCTCCGCGAGGTCGGCCGACAGCTCTGTGGCCGCCTGTCGGGACGGGGGGGACAAGGGAATGGCCGCCCGACTGGCAGCGCGCAGGCGGGCCAGCTCCTCGGGCTGCTCGGCTGCGATGTCCCGACGCATCCAGGGGTCGACGGACAGATCGTAGAGCTCGGCGTGGTCGGTCCATGCCTCCCCGCCGGGCTCGGTAGAGGCGAGCAGGGCCATGTCCGCCTCGCGGTACAAGCGCCAGCCATGATCGAAGGGCCCATCCAAGATCCCGGCCGCTCCCTCGTCACGCCACAGCGCCGCAGTGATGGGGCCTGGCCGCGCCTTGCCACCGATGGCGTCCAGAAGGGTCCACGCGCCCCCCGGGACCGGCATCCCTGCGAGCCCGAGGAGAGTCGCTGGGAGATCCTCGAGAGACACCCCGGTCGGCACCCGCACTCCCGTCGCGACCCCCGGGCCCACGAGCACGAGCGGGACCCGCGTGAGCTCTGGATACAGAGAATTTCCGTGGTCGAGGCGCTGCCTCTCGCCCAGGTGCTCACCGTGGTCCGAGGTGACCGCCACCACGCCGCCTCGATCTCCCCAGATTCGGAGGAGCTGACCGAGCTGGTAGTCCACCTCCGCGAGGTGCCCGTCGTAGAGGTCTGCCATCAGCTGCAGCCCCTCGGGCGGGATCTGCAGACGACCCGACATGTACCAGTAGACGCCAGACGGGCCCTGATGGGCCTTGTAGAGATCGAGCTCGGCCCCCCCATCTCCCAGGAATGGGCACGCCCAGTCCGGGCAGCCTTCCGGTGTCAGGGCCGCCGCATGCTGTGTGGACCACGCCACGGGTGTGATGTGCCAGGGCATGTGCGCCGTCAGGAGGTTGACGAACAGGAACACCGGCTCATCCGATCCCGCGAGCAGCTCGGGGACCCGCTTCAGGCTCTCCTCATCGGAGGCCTCGACCACCACATGGTCGAAGCCCCGACTCAGGCCGAGCTCCGCACTCAGGAGGCTGTTGGTCGAGACCATGATGGAACGGTAGCCCCCCTCGCCGAGCTGCTCGGCCAGCGTCGGCAGGCTGGGCTCCATCAGGCCCAGCCGAAAGCCCTCGACCTCGATGGGCGGGATGTGGGGCGCCTCGATGTTGTGGGCGCCATGCCGCCAGGGGGGCTCGCCAGTGAACAGCGAGGCGTGCACGGGCCACGTCCACGACGAGGATGCCCACGCGTCCTCGAACACCACGCCTCGTTCGGAGAGACGGGCGAGATGAGGGGTGGTGTGCCGCGTGTGGGGTGAAATGCTGAGGCGGTCGGCCCGCACCGTGTCCAGCACCACCACGAGGATATCGGGAGGGACGGGCTCAGACGTGACTCGAGAAGAGCTACAGCCTCCCCCGAGTATGGCGAGCCACGCGACGCCTGAAATCATGGCCCAGAGGCTACCACCGCCCCCTGGCTCCACTCCCCACCCGGCTAGAGGAGGACGCAAGATGGCAACGCACCACACCGACCTCAACGTCCCGTCCTCCATCGCCCGGATGTCCTCCATGAGATGGCCCGCACTCCTCGCCCTGCTTGGCGCATGCGCGACACCGGAGCCCGTCGACCACCAGACCCGACGCAACGCTCACAGAGACACCCTGAAGG
>JAERSX010000211.1 GCA_016845285.1 Deltaproteobacteria bacterium
AAAGGGCTGGTCGACTGGAGGGGAGTCGCGGAGCCCGTGGTCTTCGAGGCCTCGGGCGCATCCAACCTCCTCGTCGACCCCAGCGCCAGTCCGTACTTCGACGCCGAGGTGGGCAGCTACTGGCTCCAGGCCGAGGTGCACACCGAGGGCAAGGTGATGCGCTCCGCGGGCATCGAGGAGCGCGATCACCGGGGGCTGTCGCCCGCCGTCTTTCGAGTGACCATGCGCCAGGACGCCACGTTCCTGGGGGAGCTCACCGGCTACCGCAACGTCCCGGGCCTCTTCGGATCGGTGGTCCATCAGAGCCGGCACTACATCGGCGTCGACTGCGCCGATGTGCTGGTCGCGGCCCGAGCGCGCGCTCGGGACGAGGGCCTGAGCCGGAATTTCAACGTGGCCATGCTCGTGTCGGAGTGGGACCGCGTGGGTGCCTTCGCGGTGGCGGAGGGTGTGCCCGACAGAGCGGTGGCCTGGGGGTCCGACGTGCTGCCCGGGGACCTCCTGGCGGTCCGGTACGCGGGCTCGCGCCAGTATGCTCACATCGGGGCGCTGGCCGAAGATGCCGACGGGGACGGACTCCTCGGCCCTGCCGATCTCGTGCTGCACGCCGGACCCGATCCGCTGCACCACTCGAAGCTGTCGGCCGGTGGCTTCGACGGCGACGTGATCGTCTTGCGTCCCTGAGCGGGCCTGACGCACGTGGTGCTCAGCTCTTCCAGCGGGCCAGGTTGCGGGCGAATTCGAGGATGGTGGCGCGGCTCACCTTCGATCGACCGGCCGCCCGGGGACGCATGGTGGTCGAGACGCTGTCGATGCGCCAGCCGCGGGCTTCGGCCCCGAGGATCGCCTCGGCATCGAGGAACCAGTCTGTGTGTGTCAGGGCGAGAGCGTCGAAGGCTTCTCGGCGGAGCAGCTTGGGGCAGCCGTTGACATCGGGCGTGACGACCCCGCGTGAGCGCATGGTGAGCGCGTACGCGGTGGTGACCAAGCGGCGTCTGAGACCGTCCTGCCGCACCGTCCGCCGGGTCTTGGCGATCATGGCGCCGTCCAGGCAGGCAGCGAAGAGTCCGGGAACCACGGCGGGATCGACCTGGCCATCCCCCCAGGCCCAGCCGAGGACCGTGGGGTCGTGCGCGGTGGCCAGGTGGTGCAGGCCGGCCAGGATTCCACCGCCGTAGCCCTGGTTCGGGCTCAGATGGAGGGCGTCGACCTCCGGCTCGGTGGCGGCGAGACGGTCGATGAGGGCGCCCGTTCCGTCGGTGCTGCCGTTGTCGACCAGGGTGAGGCGCACCTCGCCCTCGATGCTGCGGAGCGCCACCAGCATGTCGGCGACGACCGTCTCGACCAGTGCTTCCTCGTCGAGGAGCGGGATCGCGAGGCCCAGGGCCACCACCGGCTCAGCCCCCGAAGAGCGACTGCTGCCGCAGGTTGTCGATGGTGCCCCAGCGGGACCGCACGCAGGGCGGAAGGGGCTCGTCTGCGTCGAGGAAGCCCTTGATCCATGCACGTGAGCGGGGATCCGAGGGGTAGCCAGAGCCGAGGGGCACGCCGTGGAGCTCGCTGAGGATGTCCATGCTGGCGTCGCGATCCACCTTGGCGAAGATGCTCGCGGCGCCCACGACGGCGTAGGTGCTGTCGGCCTTGGGCTCCACGATGAACTCTGGCATCACCTCGAGATGCTGACACTCCGCCTTCATGCGTCGCACAAGGTTGGGGATGCCCCGCGGGTGCACCGGGGCATCGATGTAGACCCGATGGGGCTTGAAGTGGAGGATGAACCACACGAAGGCGTCCTCCTCCAGGCGGTTGAGGTTGCCTTGATCGATGGCTGGGGCACCGATGCGGCGGGTCTCTCCTGTGCCCAGTGGCATCAGCTTCTCGCGGATGGCCACCCGCTTCTTGGCGCTGAGCGCCTTGCTGTCGTCGGCGCCGACCGCGCGAAGGCCGGGCTGATCGGCCTCCTCACAGCAGTAAGCACCGATCACCAGGGGGCCGAGCACGCTGCCGCGACCGGCCTCGTCGAGTCCGAGAATGCGCATGGTCTCGCTCTATGCCGGGGCGGGCGCCGCGTCGCCGAGCTCGACGGAGGTGGCGTCGACTTGAGCGGCCAGCCGCTCGAGCGAGACCCGACAGTCGCGTGTGAACCCCGCGCGGGCGCGGACCATGGGGAAGACGGCGAAGGTCACGGCGAAGGCCAGCCCGAGGAGGGCGGTGGCGGGCTCGCGACCGATGGCGAAGAGCGAGTAGAGGCCAAGCAGCGTGCCGAGTGCCAGGAAGGTGCCTGAGAAGCTGCGCTGGCCTGGGTGGGGCGCCAAGGTCAGGGCGATGCGGGACCCGGACTCGTGGTGGTGCACGCTGCCCCGCACGATGGGCTGATAGGGCGTGATGCCCGCGGCGTCGGGCATGCCCACGATGCGAAAGGTCTCGCCCTCGACGGCGCCAAACCAGGGGCGGTCGGTCGAGGGAGTCTCCATGACCCGCGACACGATGCCGCCGCCGCTCAGCTTGAAGGTGAGCCGGAAGGGGCCTTCGAGCTCATGGACCCGCCCGGTGAGCTGGGACAGCACGGCCTCGGGCCTGCTCGCTGTGGTGAGCGTGGCGGTGGCGGCGAGGGGACCACCAAGGGAGAGCTTCACCCGTCGAGGGCCTGCATCCAGGCAGGCTGGGCCTCTCCCCGGCTAGCCATCAGCTTGGCTGCGTGGCAGGCTCGTCGCTTCTCGATCTCGCAGACGCAGTCGTTGCCGCCGGTGCCGCCACAGCTGCCCTTGAGCTTGCGATCGCTCAGGATGACGCCCACAGCCATGGCGCCCATGGCAGCAGCGAAGAATCCGACGGTGGCGAGCATGGTGGTCATGAAGGGAGCCTAACGCGGTGGATGGCGAGGGGAGGTGATGTGTCGCCTCGGAGGGGGCCCGAGCTCCCCGGCACCGTCTCTACTCACCCGCAGCTTCCGGCCAGGTCGCCGAAGAACGCTCGACGAAGTCATCACCCTGCCGGATCAACATCAGGGCGCGCACGCCGTGCTCGTCGGCCACGTCGAGGCCTTCCTCTGGCCCGAGCACGCTCAGAGCGGTGGCCCAGGCATCTGCGCTCATGCAGTCCGGTGCGATGACGGAGACGCTGGCGAGGAGATGGGTGATGGGGTGGCCGGTCCGGGGGTCGATGGTGTGGCTGAGGCGCTGGCCGTCGACCTCGCGGTAGTCGCGGTAGTCGCCGCTTGTGGCCAGGGCGCTGTCGCGAAGACGAACCACCGTCTGGATGCTGCGGCCCCCCGTGGCGGACTCGGACGGGCGTTCGATGGCCAGACGCCACTGAGGTCCTGCCGGTCCGTCTCCATGCACCCGGATCTCTCCCCCGACCTCCACCATGTGGTCGCGATGACCGAGCTGGAGCAGTGAGTCGCTCACCAGGTCTACGGCGAAGCCCTTGGCGATGGCGCTCAGGTCGACCTCGACGCGTGGGTCGTCCTTGGCGAGACCGTCAGGCCCCAGGGTGAGATGCGCGGTGCCGACATAGGCGAGCAGCTCGGCCAGCTCGGCCTCGTCTGGAGGCGGTGATCCGTTCACGCCGCCTGCTCCGAAGCCCCACCGCCGGACCAGCGGGCGCACCGTCATGTCGAACGACCCCCGCGACTCGCCGTGGATGGACTGCGCCCGGGCCAGCACCGTGCGGTGCTCGTCGGACACCGCGAAGGGCTCGCTCGTGGCGTGGGCGTTGAAGCGAGAGAGCTCGCTGTCGGGGCGCCAGGTCGACATCTGGTCGTCGACCGTCTCGAGTGCGGTCTCGATCGCCACCATTGCCTGGGCCTTGGCCGCTCGGTCGGCGCCTGCCGTCAGCGTGACCGACCAGGTGGTGCCCAGAGCCGCGCCGTTGAGCTTCGCGGTCTCATCTGCGGGCGCTGCGACCTCACGGTCGAGCAGGTAGGGCGTGCTGACCACCACCACGAACAGCGTGGGCAGCGCCAGGCGCTTCGCGAGCTGGCCGAGGCTCTGGTTCGGATCGGCGCGGGGCACGGCCCCTCAGCCTCCGAAGTCGTCCAGCGCGATGTTCTCGGGCTCGACCCCAAGGTCCTCGAGCATCTGGATCACGCAGGTGTTCATGATCGGTGGACCGCAGAGGTAGTACTCGACGTCTTCCGGCGAGGCGTGCTTGCTCAGGTACTCCTCGAGGACGACGTTGTGGATGTAGCCGGTGAGCCCCTTCCAGTTGTCGCTCTCGATGGCGTCGCTCAGGGCGATGAACCACTCGAAGTTCTCGTTCTCGCGGCTGATCTCGTTGAAGTCGTCGACGTAGAAGGCCTCGCGCCACGACCGCGCGCCGTACCAGAAGGTCACCTTGCGGTCGGTCTTGATGCGCTTGAACTGGTCGAAGATGTGGGCCCGCATGGGCGCCATGCCCGCGCCGCCGCCGATGAAGCACATCTCGTTGTCGGTCTCCTTGGCGAAGAACTCGCCGAAGGGACCCGAGATC
>JAERSX010000212.1 GCA_016845285.1 Deltaproteobacteria bacterium
CCCCGGACTTCGCCCTCGAGGCTGCCACCGAGCGGTCTGGCGACACCGTGGTGCTGCGCACGAACCTGCCTGCAGAGCCCGACGACTGCCTGGAGCTGGCCGGCGCACCCTGTGATGACATCGACGGAGACGGGCTCGTCGATGCCTGGGAGGACATCGTCCTCGACCGCCTTCGGCCCTCGATCCGCTTCGACGAGTCGGAGAAGCTCATCGACGATGACGTGGTGCTCTTCGCCGTGGGTCGGGTGGCGCCCGCCGCCGATGGTCAGGTCCGGGCCTACGTGATGCTCGGCTATGGCCTCGACTACGGTCGCTGTGGTGTCAGCGCGCACGACGGAGACTCCGAGCGCGTGGTCCTCGACCTCGCGTTCCCAGATGGCGGTGAGCCCGGCGATGTCGAGATCGTGGGCCTCTACACAGCCTCCCACGAGGGGACCGAGATCGACCACAGCATGGTGCTGCAGGGCGACGAGCTGTCCACGGCGGAGTTTCCGCTCGACGCCTTCACCGGCGAGCCACGCTGGCGGGTCTACGCCTCCGACAACAAGCACGCGACCTACCCCAGCGTCGACCTCTGCGAAGACGCCTCCTTCATCCCCTGCATCGAAGAAGACTGCGATGCGGACGGGGTCGACGAGCCCACCGACTACGACCGCCTGCCGCCTGTGGTCAACGCCGGCGAAGAGAGCGCGCCCCGGTTGACCGATCTGGCCCTCATCGGCTTCCCCGACGAGGATCCCTTCGCCGAACAGGAGTTCTGCGGCGGTCAGGGACGCGACGGCACCTGCTCATCAGCCATCCGCGACAAGCTCCTCGACGACCCCTTCTGATGGATGCAGCCCCCACCCCACAGGGGCGCCGACGCCTGGGAGTGCTGGCCCTGGTGCTCAGCGCGGCGCTGTGGGGGGCCATCTTCGCGGTGCCATGGCTGCCCCTGGAGGCCGAGCTGAAGTGGCTGCTGGCGGCGTGCCTCTACGGCGGCTCGTATGCGGTCTTCTTCGCAGCGAGTGCGCTCCTGGGACGCGAGGTGCTCGATGCCATGAAGGCTCGGGCGCGGAGCTGGATACGTCGACGATGAGGGCGATGTCGGGCGGGCCGAGCCGCTCAGAGGCTGGCGAAGATCTCGAGGGGACGCCAGACCCGCTCGCGCCAGGCGCCTTCGTCGTGCTCGGCGTCCTCTTCGTGCCAGTGCCAGAGGTCTTCTTCGAAGGTGTAGCCAGCGTCGTCGAGCACGTCGCGGAGCTGCAGGTTGGGGCAGTAGTTGTCGCTGCCGTCGCCGTCGTCGTCGATGCCGTCGCCGTCGGTGTCCACGCAGTCGCCGGAGCCACCGGAGTCGACGTAGAGCGCGGTGTCCCGATGGCCGGCCGCCTCGTAGAGCTCGATCATGGTGGGGTTGTTCTGTTCGAAGCTTCCCCAGCTCATGGTCCCCGACATGCTGCCAGCGAAGTCCCACTCGCTCTCGTGGCGGTGGGCGATGTGGAAGCTGATGAGGCCGCCCAGCGAGCTGCCCAGGGTGCCCACCGTGCTGGCCTCGCCATAGTCGGCCTCGATCAGCGGCCTCACCACGTCCTGGACGAAGTCAGCGTACTGATCGCCCCAGCCGCCGTAGGTGTCGCCGTACAGCGTGTCGGTGGTGTGGGTGTACTCCGCCATCCGGTCTTCGGTGTTGTCGATGCCGACGACGAGCACACCGTCGGGAAGGGAGTCCTGGAGCGCCCAGCCTCCCCAGATGGCTTCGGGATCGAAGAGGTTCTGGCCGTCGTGGACGTACAGGGTGTGGGTGAAGGCGCCGTCGGCAGGTACCCAGATGCGCAGCTCCCGGCGCCGCAGGGTGCCGTCGGTGACGCGCAGACGGCGCTCGAGATGGGCGTCCGAGGCCTCTACGAGGCTGTACTCCCCGAAGTCGTCGTAGCCGTAGCGGCGGGCGTTCGGGTCCGCGATCCAGTCGCTGCCATCGGTGAACTTGTAGAGGCTTCCGTCGGGCTGGGCGATGTCGACGTGGAGCACCCAGGCGTCGCCCACCTGCTCCATGTCCTGGCCTGCCCAGCCCTCGTGATCGCCGGCGACCATCCAGCCGTCCCCCGAGCAGAGGCAGGCGAACCAGTAGCCACCCTCGCCGTCGGCCAGTGGCCAGCCCGTGCCGTCGCCGACGCTGTCGATGACGTCCTCGGCATCGGTGGTCTCGCCGTCCAGCAGTGCCTGGAGCGACGCGAGATCGCGCTCCCGTTGCTCGAGCTCGTCCTCGGGATCTCCCGAGGAACCGCTGTCCCCGCCGTCCCCGCCGTCCCCGCCGTCGTCGGCCACGTCGGGACCGCGGCCGTCCCCGCTCATGGGGCTACACGCGGCCAGCATGGCCAGGAGGGGGAGCCGGGTCATGGGGTCTCCGAGGGCCGTGGACCTGGCCAGGGCCTCAGTCGCAGAAGTCCTCGCCACCGTCGACACGGATGATGTTGCCGGTCATCCAGTGGGTCTCGGGCACCGCGAGGGCGCCGATGCAGGC
>JAERSX010000213.1 GCA_016845285.1 Deltaproteobacteria bacterium
CCGTAGAGGCCGGGCTCTCACTGGAAGGAAAGCCCGCGCTCATCATGATGGTGGGCCTCCAGGGCTCGGGCAAGACCACCACCGCCGGCAAGCTCGCCAAGCAGCTGCTGGCCCAGGGCCACAAGCCCATGCTCGTCGCCGGAGACATCTACCGACCGGCCGCCGTCGACCAGCTCATGACCCTCGGCCGAAAGCTGGCCGTGCCCGTCTTCAGCATCAAGGGCATGGATCCCGTACAGCTCTGCACCCTCGCCGTGCAGCAGGCCCGCAACGTGGGCCGCGACGTGGTCATCTTCGACACCGCGGGCCGCCTCGCCCTCGACAACGCCCTCATGGGTGAGCTCGAGGAGATCAAGGCCAAGACCCAGCCCGAGAACATCCTCTTCGTCTGCGACGCGATGATCGGCCAGGACTCGGTCAAGACCGCCGCCGAGTTCGACCGCCGCCTCGACTTCACCGGCTTCGTCCTCACCAAGCTCGACGGCGACGCCCGCGGTGGCGCGGCGCTCAGCATCAAGCAGGTGACCGGCAAGCCCATCAAGTACCTCGGCATGGGCGAAGGCCTCGACAAGCTCGAGGAGTTCCGGCCCGAGGGTCTGGCCGACCGCATCCTCGGCTTCGGCGACGTCGTGGGCCTGATGAAGGACTTCGAGCAGGTCGTCGATCAGGACACGGCCGAGAAGGACGCCGTCAAGATGTTGAAGGGGGAGTTCTCCTTCGACGACTTCCTGAAGCAGATCGGGATGATCCAGAAGATGGGCAACCTCCGGTCCATCTTCGAGAAGCTGCCCGGCATGGGCGAGCTCTTGGAGCAGCTGCCGCCCGAAGCCCTCGACGACAAGGAGCTCGGCCGGGTCAAGGCCATGATCCAGTCCATGACCAAGCAGGAGCGAAGCCACCCCGACGTGCTCGACAAGAGCCGCATGGAGCGCATCGCCCGAGGCTCCGGCCACGACTACGAGGCCGTGGAGTCACTCTACGAGCGCTTCCAGCAGACCCGCGCCATGATGGGACAGCTCGGCGGCAGCGGCATGTTCAACGGCTTGCCCGGCATGGGCGGGATGTCGCGTGCTCAGAAGCGAGCGGCCAAGCGGGGGGGCGGGATGCCCGGCGGGATGCCCGGCGGGATGCCACCGAGCCTGGGCGGCGGAGCAGGCCCAATGGGCGGCATGGGCCCCTGGGGCGACGCTCCCGCGGAGCCCACACTCAGCAAGGAAGACAAGCTGGCGGCAGCCAAGGAGAAGCGGGCCAAGCGCAAGGCGCGGAAGGCGGCACAGAAGCGCAACCGAAAGCGCTGAGACCGTCTGGGCGGCATCTCGAGCCGACACCCCGAAACGTCCGACACCCCTAAACGACTGGGCGCGTGGAGCCGATCCCGACGGTACTGCGGGAGTAGGCATGCACCATCGATTCGATCGGAAGACGATCATCAACCTCATGCGCGAGGCTCGACGAGCCGGCGCTACCGATATCCACCTCAAGGTGCCGGGAAGACCACGCCTCCGCGTGGGTGGTCGCCTCATCGAGACGCCCTACCCGCAGCTCCAGCCGAGCGACACCCAGGCGGCGGCCCGAGCTCTCCTGGAGCTCGCAGGACAGGAGCGGGCCACCGACGTGGCTCAGGAGCTCGAATTCGGCGTCGGCGTCGTCGACGTCGGCCGGTTCCGGGTCCACCTCTACAAGCAGCGTGGCACCATCGGCCTCGTGCTCCATCGCATTGCCCTGAGCCCGCCCACAATGGGTGACCTGGGTGTCCACGAGGAGATGTGCAGGACCGTGCTCGATGGCCCCGGACTGGTGCTCGTGACGGCCTGTCCCAACCGGGTGCCCATGCTCGCCCTGCTCACCCAGCGCTCCAACCCCACGAACTCGGGCCATGTCATCTCGCTCGAAGAGCCCCTCGAGTACCTCTTCCGCGACACCAAGGCCGCCATCTCGCAGCGTGAGGTAGGCGTGGACACGGAGTCCTTCAGCCGGGGGCTCGCCGCCGCAGAGCGTGAAGACCCCGACATCATCGTGCTCCACGACATTCCGGACTTCGAGACTGCCGAGCGCGCCATACGCTTCGCCGAGGGAGGCCGAATGGTGCTCGCAGGGGTGGCGTGCGCCCCCATGCACCGCGCGGAGAGCTGGCTCGCCACCCTGTTCCCACCCCGTCGCGAGCGAGAGCTGCAGACCCGCTTGTCCTCCTGCCTACGCATGGTCGTGGGCGAGCACAGCGGCCGCATGGTCTACCGGACCAGCCGGGAGGCTCGCCAGGTCGCGAGCTGAATTCGGACGACCTGCAAACCGCAGCACCCTCGAGGGCCTAAGCTGCCCACATGCCGCGTCTCTACGCCCGTGCTCCCGACCACCTCGGTGACGGCGTGATGGCCCTGCCAGCGATGACCGCCCTGGCGCGTCTGGGGGCCCTCGGCATTCGAGGTCCTGGCTGGGCGAAGCGCCTGTACCGGAGCCTGGGGGAGTTCGTCGACGAGCCCGGAGCTGCCGAGGTCGCCGTGCTCTTCAAGCCAGCCTTCAGGGCAGCTTGGGAGGCGCGCGGAGTGCCGCGCCGCATCGGCCTGGACACCGACCACCGTCGCTTGCTGTTGAGCACGGCGCTGTCGCCCGGAGACGGCCACCGCACCCAGGACTACGCCTCCCTCGCCGCGGCGGCCGGAGCCGTGGTGAGCGGTGAGCCCGAGCTGGCGACCCTCCCAGAAGAACGGGAAGCAGCACCGAAGCTTGCCGACGACGTCGTGCTGATCATCCCGGGCTCCGCCAGCGGTGAGGTGGTCGCCTGGCCGCATCACCGAGCCTTGGCCGATGTCCTGGGCCCACGAGCCTGCTTCGCCGGCGGCCCCCTGGAAGAAGGCTGGCTCCCTGGCTTCGCAGGGCCTCACCGGGTCCTGCCCACGCTGCCTCTCGGGGTCTTCGCAGCTGTGGCCGCACGGGTGGCAGCCGTGGTCAGCAACGACAGCGGCCTCGCCCACCTCGCCGCTGCTGCCCGCCGCGCCGCAGGACGCGATCCCGCCGATGTGCACGTGATCTTCGGCTCGACCGACCCCGCGCGCACCGGCCCACCCGGGAGCACCGCCCACGTCGGGCCTCGTCCGTACTGTGCCCCCTGCTACCGGAAGCGCTGCCACCACGATCTGAGCTGCCTCGAGGTCCCCATCGACCACCTGCTGACAGCGCTGGCCTGATTGAGACCTGCGCCGGCCATGGAAGCCATGTGGGCCGCCGGTCCGACGCGGCGACCGCGGGATCCATCACCACGTCTGGCTCACCCACGGCTGCCCACTGCCCAGCGACCGCACTCCCACACAGAGTCCGCGATAGCGTGCCGGCGGAGGCGCGCGTGCCCACGCTGGTGATCCGGTTCTCGAGCCTCGGAGACGTGGTCCTGGCTGGGGCCGTCACGGGCGCGCTCGGCGAGGTCTGGTTCTGGACCAAGGCGGCATGGCACGACGTGGCGGCCCGCCTGCCAGGGGTCACCCGAGTCATCATCCTCGAAGACGACGTGCTTCCCGGACCCGTCGACCGCATCGTCGATCTCCAGGCCTCCCCTCGCTCCCGCTGGCTCGCAGCCCGAGTGCGCGGACGGGTCCGACGAGTCCGCCGCCACGATCTGCGGCGGCGAAGTCGTGTCTGGTTCAAGCTCGGCGCACCTCCCCCGCGCGTGGTGGATCGCTATGCGCGCGCGGCGGGCGTCC
>JAERSX010000214.1 GCA_016845285.1 Deltaproteobacteria bacterium
CCGGGAGCACGCGATCGGGCAGGGTCCACCCCGAGGCGGTCCCCGCCAGGATGGCCGGCCAGTCGTCCGCCGCCGCCTCCGAGCCACCGGTCAGCACGATGCGGCGGCAGGCCTCGTGGGTGATGGAGCGCACCTCCAGCCCGTTGAGGATGCAGCAGCGGTCGCCCCAGGACTCGAAGAAGGCACGGGTCGCCGTGCGGGCTTCCGTGCCCACCCAGGACAGGGAGCCGCTGGTCTCCACGCGCGCGTCCGCCTCGGTGTCGACGCCGTCCGCATCGAGGAGATCGGCGAAGACCACGGTGGGATCCCATCCTCCGTCCACGAAGACGAAGAGGAACATGCGTCCGTCCTCTCCAGCCGCCCGAGCCGTGCGCAGCCCCAGCGCCACGGGCCCGAGACCGAGCAGCTGGAGCGCCCGCCGTCGCGTGAGCCGCCTCATGTGGTCACGAAGAGTGGGTCGCGGAGCAGCACCGAGAGCACGGTGATCCATGCCCGCTCGGCGCCATCATCGGCCGCCACGCTCTCCCAGAGCGCCATCAGAGCGACGGCGTGCTCGGCGGGCAGCTCGGTGGCCGTGAGCCACCAGAACAGGCGCTCCAGATCGGCCTCGGAGGGCGGGGCTGCCAGGTCGAGGCCGGAGACCAGCGCCCCCCCCTGGGCCACGGCGTGTTCGGCCGCGGCCTCGGCGAGGCGCTGCACCACCAGCCACCAGGTCATCCCGGGGCTCTCCTGGGCCCGGGTGATGGACTTGCCGTCCACCCCACCCGCCAGCACACGGAAGCCGAGGACGTCGTTGTCGAGCTGGTCGAAGCCCTCCCAGGTCCAGACGAAGCCGGTGAGCGCGGCCACGCTCGACGCCAGCTGGTCGGGGGACTGCAAGCGGAGGGTCGCTTCGGTCTGCAGGCGCTCGTCCGAGGCGTCCGCGCTCACCGCCCCCGCCCGGTACACATCGGTCTGGAGGATGGCCGCGAGCAGCGGCTTCACCCGGCGCTCCCCTCCCTCGAAGGTGGACTCCAGCTCGTCGAGCACGGGCCGATCGGCCAGGGTGGGGGCTCGGCGCCAGAGCAGGCTGGAGAAGGACTCGACGGCACAGGGAGCGAAGCGGGGGTCGCGCGCGATGTGGGCACCGAGCTCGTTGAGGCCGTAGATCGGGTCGCCGTACCAGGCTGGCTCGACGCCGAGCAGGTCCGCTCCGAGCGACTCACGGTCCGGGTGGTAGGTCTGGAGCTCCTCGATGGAGTACTCGTTGGCCGGCCAGAAGCCGAAGAGCGCGGCGGCGACGGGATCGAGGGAGCTGTGGCAGCCCATGCAGGTGGGGCTCTCGCGCAAGGCGTCCTCGACGTCGCCCTCCCCCAGCGCCTCGGACTCGGTGAGCGACACCAGACGGCCGGCGTAGTCCTCACAGACCAGCAGCCGGGAGATCGCGGCCACGCGGCCTCGGTTGTAGTTGCTGAGGGTGGTGTAGTAGCGCCACCACAACCCGTTGGTGGCGAGCACACCCGCAGCGGGCCGACCGTCGGTGTAGGTGCTGGGGGCCCAGTCCTCGCCGCCGGGATGGTCGAGGGGCCAGAGCTCGGCGAGGAGCCCGTTGGCCATGGTGTGGTCGGTGGTGACCACGTCGTCCCAGGGTCGGTCTTCGACCACGATGTGGGCCATCAGCCGCAGGGGCTCCTCGCCCACAGCCCGCTGGAAGGGGTAGGCCCAGGTCGGGTCGCCAGCGAGCTGCGGGTACTCGTCGTAGCGGACGAGGAACTCCTCGACCCGGGTGTGCCACCGCTCCGCGAGCAGCCGTACCAGGCGCTCCTCGAGGCGGGGGTCGTCCAGCCAGGCCTCGGACAGGGTCTCGACCGACACCGTGCGGGCCGCGACAACATCGAGCTCGTCGACGTCGGGGAGCACGCCGCGCAGATCGAGGCTCACCCGCCGGGCGAGGCGGGCAGGATCGAGGAGGACGAGGTCGGGGTCCGACGAGGTGGGCAGGGCAACGAGGCCGGTGTCGGGTGCCAGGGACACCCCAGGCTGAGGTGCCGGGGTGCCACAGGCGAGGGCGAGCCACAGGACGATCAAAGGCCACCCGCCATGGCCTGGGCCAGATCTGCCAGGGGTGCCGCGAGGGACACGCAGGCCTCGCCCAGGGTGGTCCCGTCCGCCCAGCCCACCGGTCCGCAGCCACAGTCCTGCCCATCGAGCACATACCAGTACCCGGAGGCATCGCGCAGCTCGAAGCGACCCACCGGCTCGCCCCCGCAGACCGCTGAGGAGACCACGACCTCGTCCAGGCGAACCGAGAGGCTGCCGTCGTGGAAGCTGCCATCCAGCGTCAGGGTGGTGGTGCCGTCTTGGCGGCTCCCGGCCGCGCTGTAGACCGCCGAGGCCCCGGCGAGGCCGAGCCAGCCATCTGCCAGGGACCAGCTCCAGGTGCCCGCGTAGTCGGTGGCCCAGGTGTCGGAGTCCGCATCCAGCTCGAGCGAGATCTGCCCCCCCAGCACGAGGCGATCACCCTCCGGAGACGTGACCTCCAGGTCGCCCAGGAGCGCAAAGCTCTTCGGGGTCTCGGGGCTCTCGGGGGGCTCGCCCGCGTACTCGGCGATGCCCGACCAGATCCAGCCATCGGCGGCGACGCAGCCCCCGAAGGGGGTGGTCACGTTGGCCTCGCTTCCCTGGGGGCAGTCGCCAGAGCGGCCATCCAGGCGCCAGAGGTAGACCTCCTGGACCTCGACCGGGCTCGGGAGGCCTGCGCTGCCCAGCGTGCTGATGGCGCTGGCCACCTCGGTGGCGGTCAGCTCTGCGGGAGGCACCTCCAGCTCCAGCGGCCCGTCATCCTGGGCGGACTCGGACTCCGGCTCGGCGGTGTCGAGGGGCACCGACGGCTGAGGGTCGATCGGTGCGGCGGGAGCGACGCAGCCAAGGGTCAGGAGCAGGAGCACCGAGTCACGATATCAGCGGACCCTTGGTCCTTCAGGGTGCATCGGCAGGCCCCCACAGCACCACCTCGGTGCGGGTGCGGCGGTCTCGACGGTACGGGCTCAGGCGACTCCGGGGCGCGAGCCCGACGCCCTCGAGCCAGGCCGACTCATCGGGCACGGACCCGGCACGTGTGGGCGTCAACACGAAGCAGAGCGACCGCCCGGCGCAGGGGTCGCGGCCCGCCCAGGCAACCGGATCGAGCTCCTGGAGGTCCACGGCCGTGCGGTCGCGCGCGATGAGCTCGGCCTGCAGGAACGTGAGATCGGCGTGGGGGCGCACGAACCAGACCAGCGGATCTTGCGGCGTCACCCGGACGCCGAAGCTGCCGGGCTCGGGGAGCGACCGCAGCAGCTCAGCGGCGTCGGCGGGCGCAGGCAGGTGTTCGACCAGACCGGCGGCCACTCCGGCAAAGGTGGCCACACTCTCTCGCGGCGCCGCCACGGCGAAGGCCCATCGGTCGGGGTTGGCGATGAGCCAGGGCATGTTCTCGTCGATGGTGCGATCGGGGTGGCAGACATCGAAGCTGGCGTAGTGCTCGCCCACGGTGCGATCGGGGGTGTGGGCCGGCCACTGCCAGAGCAGCTGGAAGGCGAGCCCTGCGGCGATGAGCCCGACATTCACGAGGTGTGCGACCACCTGCACCGGCCGCTTCCCCACCGCGGCCAGCAGGCCCGTGGGCACCATCATGAGCAGGACGAGGCCCGGCACCATGGGCAGGGGGTAGCGCTCGTGGATCTGGGGGAAGCGGAGCATGAAGAGCATGCCCACCAGCGCACAGCACGCCGGGAGGATCACCGCCCGACCGCGAACGGCGAGCGGAAGCAGCGCGGTACCGAGCAGCAGCAACCAGGCGTGGGCCGGTGTGAGGAAGGCGTGCTTGAACCAGGCGGCGAGTCCCACCATCAGGTGGGTGGGCACCTCACCCGGGTTCTCGGTGCGCACCTTGCCCACGGTCTGGTCGATGAGCTCGGCCGAGACGTAGAGCCAGGGCAAGACCAGCAGCGCGCCACAGCCGTAGAGCAGCACCTCGCCCAGGTGGGCCAGGTGGCGGCGGTCGCGCTTCCAAGCGAGCAGCACCAAGGCGCGCAGGCCGACCCAGGCCGACAGCCCAGCCAGCGCGAAGCCCGTCTTCTTGTGGGTCAGGAGCGCCAGGCCATAGGCCACGGCACCCAGCACCGTGCGGACCCAGGCGGCGCGCCCTGGGCTGGGGTGGAGGGCGATGGCGATGGCCAGCATGGCGGCGGCGGGGATCTCCAGCATCACGTGGTTGAGCTGGGTCCACCAGACGGGGAAGGTGCCCGCCAGCGCAGCCCCGGCCAGGCCGGCGCCGCGACCGAAGGCCCGCAGGCAGAGCAGGCCACAGCCCAGGGCGAGGAGCCCGGAGTTGACGGCCTGTCCGAGGCGGATGGCCTCGATGCCAGGCTCGAGGAGCTGCAGGCTGGCGGCCGCCTGCCAGGCACCGCCCGGGGTGTAGTAGTCGGCCCACCAGAAGGCCTCGGCCGACGGCGCGTGCCGAAGATGCTGCCACTGGCTGAGCATGCGCTCGAGGTGGCGAAGGGAGTCCTCACGGAGCCTGGGCGCACCGTCGGCCGAGATCCAGGCCGCGTGGTTCCAGGTGACCAGGGCCACGATGGCAGCCAGCCCGAGGCCGAAGAGCGCGTGGAGGCGACGGGTCACTCGGAGGCCTCGTGGATCGAGAGGTCCCACACGTAGACCCCTTCCACCACCTGGTCGGCCTCGCCGAAGACCTCGCGCAAGGCCTGGGGAAGGGCGGCCACGCACTCCATGCCGGGCAAGGTCTTCTGCCTTCCGCAGCGGTACGGGTCGTAGAGCACCCAGCGAACCCGGGTCAGCT
>JAERSX010000215.1 GCA_016845285.1 Deltaproteobacteria bacterium
TCTTCGTGGTGCGCGAGATCACCGAGGACATCTACGCCGGCTTCGAGCACGAGGTCACCGACGGGGTGTACGAGGCGGTGAAGGTCACCACCCGCGGTGCCTGCGAGCACATCGCCCGATGGGCCTTCGAGGTGGCCCGCAAGCACGGCCGCAAGAAGGTCACCATCGTCCACAAGTCCAACATCATGAAGCAGTCCGACGGCATGTTCCTGCGGACCGCCCAGGCGGTGGCCAAGGACTTCGGCGACATCGAGTGCGACGAGGTCATCGTCGACGCTCTGTGCATGAAGCTGGTCCGGTGGCCCATGCAGTTCGACGTGCTGCTGACGGCCAACCTGTTCGGCGACATCGTGGGTGATCTGGCGAGTGGTCTGGCCGGCGGCATCACCGCCGCGACCACGCTGAGCTACGGCGAGGGCGTGGCCATGTTCGAGAACCCCCACGGTCGGGCCACCGAGCTGGTGGGCACCGGACGCGCCAACCCCATCCCCCTGCTCCGGCCGGCGCTCTACATGCTGCGCCACATCGGCGAGACCGACGCGCAGGCACGCATCGAGACCGCACTGCACGGCGCCATCGCCGACGGCCTGCAGCCCGTAGATCGCGGCGGGACCGACGGCTGTGCCGAGGTCCGGGACGCGATCATTCGTCGGCTGTGAGGTAGGCCAGCACGTCGGCCAGGTCGTCGTCGCTCAGCCGATCCCATGGCACCCGGGGCATGCGCTCGTTGGTCTGCTCGGTCAGCCCCACGTCCACCCTGCGGATCCGCGCCAGGACCTGTCCGGTGCTCAGCCCCGCCACGCTGAAGAAGGTGGGAGCGCTGTCGCCCTCGATGGTGTGGCAGCTTCCACAGTGTCGGGTCGTGAGCTCGTCACCGCGCTCCGGATCGCCGATCTCGTCGCCCCGCAGCCAGTCCTCGTCCTCCTGTATGCCCACGACGAAGTCCTCTTGGGTCTCCCAGGTGTTGAAGCCGTAGTCGAGGGCGCTCGCGGTCTCCGCCGAGGCGTCGGCGTCGATGTTGGTCTTCATCCAGGCCTCGAGGTGCGCCGCCTGCTCGGGGCTCATCTCGGCCCCCGAGGGGAAGTAGGCCTCGACGCAGATCTGCCCACCGAAGGCGCCGTTCTTGTCGCTGTCGGCCTTGTCCCAGCCGTGGCTCCCCTTCCAGACCTCGCGGTAGGCAGCGTTCCAGGTGGTGTGGGCCGGCCGGTTGTACCCGTCGGCATCGGTGGTCCAGGTGTCGTCGGGATCTGCGCTGTGGCACTTGGAGCAGGTCAGCGCGTAGGGCGTGTCATCGCTCCAGCTCTCCTCGAAGTAGATGCGCTCGCCCTCGGCGGCATCGGGAGTGCCGTCGAAGCCGCTGGCCAGGGGACTCTGCCAGGTCTCGAGATCGTAGCCCTCGGGCTCGCCCTCGCCCTCGCCCTTGCAGGCGAGGAGCGGCAGGATGAGAAACAGGATCAGCTGGCCCATGAGATCTCCGGGTCGAGGAGAGGTCGATGCGCGAGGCGCTGGAGAGGTTTCATCGGTGACCCGACATGGGAGCCGGCTGGCCCCGGCTCAGTCGAGGACGGTGATCTGGACCGAGTCGGGGGCAGACTCAGCCGCCCCATCGCTGACCACCAGCGCCAGCTTGTACACCCCCAGCTCATCGGGCAGGAAGCTGGCCGTGGCCGTGTCGGCGTCGGCGATCTCGGCATCGGTCAGCGCAGAGGTGGACGGCAGGATCTGGAAGCTCCAGCTGTAGCTCAGGTCAGAGCCTTCGGGGTCGTAGGAGCCCGACCCGTCCAGGTTCACCTCCACCCCGGGCTTGGACTCCTGATCGTCGCCAGCATCGGCCACCGGGTGCTCGTTGTCGGAGCTGACATCGAGCCCGACGGGATCCGATGATTCGCAGGTCTCACCACTGCAGGCCGTGACCGAGAACACGTAGAGCCCTTCCGACCCCGGCACGAAGGTGGTCTCGGCAGCCTCCGCGCTGCCGTTTGGCTCGAAGCTCACGTCGTCTTCTGGTGAAGACTCTGCCATCCAGGTGTAGACGAGTGCGTCGTCACAGTCCTTGGCCGTGGCCGTGGCAGCCAAGGAGACGGTCTGGCCCACCTGGGGGTCATCGTCGTCAGCCTCGACCAGCGTGACAGCCACGGCACAGCCCGCGGGCTCTGCGCTGTCATCGCCTGTGCCCGAAGGACCGCTGTCATCGGCGGACTTGTCGCCGCAAGCCGACAGGATCAGGAGAGCTCCGAGGAGGAGAGACGAGGAAGAGGGGGTGCGCATGCGCGCATGGTACAGGCCCGCCAGTGGTCCCGCCACGGGGCACGGAGCGAGGGCCAGAGCGGATAGGCGACACGGGAGGAGCTGCCATGCCCATCGTCCAGAGCGCCTGTCCCCTCGACTGCCCCGATGCCTGCTCCCTCGACGTCGAGGTGGAGGAAGGGCGGGTGCGTGCCATCCGTGGCTCGCAGCTCAACCCACTCACCGCCGGCTTCATCTGCAGCAAGGTGAGCCGCATGGACGCCCACCTCTACGGGCCGGAGCGGGTGCTCTTTCCCCAGGTGAGAGACGGCCCCAAGGGCAGCGGGCGCTTTCGACGGGTGAGCTGGGACGAGGCCCTGGACCGGGTGGCCTCCCGCCTGCGAGAGGTCCAGACCCGCTGGGGCGGCGAGGCCATCCTGCCGTGCAGCTACGGCGGCTCGAACGGAATGCTCACCGAGGGCGCACAGGACGCCCGGCTCTTCCACCGCCTCGGCGCCACCAACCTCGATCGCACGATCTGCGCGGTTCCATCCACGGCCGCCGCCGAGGGCCTGGTGGGCAAGATGCCGGGCATCGCGCTCCAGGACTACGCGCACAGTCGGCTCATCGTGGTCTGGGGCTGCAACCCCCACGCCACCAGCATCCACCTGCTCCCCCACATCCGCACCGCCCGAAGGGCCGGCGCCCGCTTGGTGGTGGTCGATCCACGGCGCACGCGCCTGGCCGCCAAGGCCGACCTCCACCTGCCCGTCCGTGTGGGCACCGACCTCCCCCTCGCCCTCTCGCTGCATCGGGCCCTGTTCAGCACGGGCCGCGTCGACGCCGACTTCCTCGCAGCACACTGCCGCCACGCCGATGCCCTCGAGGCCGCCGCTGCTCCTTGGACCCTCGACCGAGCGGCCACCACCTGTGGCGTGCCCTCGCGAGACATCGAGACCCTGGCCGACTGGCTCAGCGAGATCCGCCCCGCGGCCGTCCGCTGTGGCTGGGGCCCCGAGCGCAACCGCAACGGCACCGCCGCGACCGCCGCCATCCTCGCCCTGCCCGCCGTGGCCGGCCTCTTCGGTGAGCGGGGTGGCGGCTACACGCTCAGCAACTCGGGTGCCTGGAGCTTCGACCACCAGACCGTCCTCGACGCGGCCATGCCACCCACGCGCCACGTCAACCTCGCCGAGCTGGCTCCGGCCCTCGACACCCTCGACGACCCACCCGTCCGGGCCCTCTTCGTCTACAACTGCAACCCCGTCTCCACGGTGCCCCACCAGAACCTGCTGCGTCGGGCGCTGGCCCACGAGGACCTGTTC
>JAERSX010000216.1 GCA_016845285.1 Deltaproteobacteria bacterium
GCGACGAGGACCTCACCCTGTGGCTCGACGACGGTGGCACCACCCCGGTTCCACCAGGCGTCTACACGTACACGGCCACCCGTGGCTACGAGTACGGGGTGGTCACCGGTGAGCTCACCGTCCCCGAGGAGGGCGAGGGCAGCCTCGAGCTCGTCATGGAGCAGCTCGTCGACACGAGTGGCTGGGTGAGCGTCGACACGCACGTGCACTCGGCCGACAGCCCCGACAGCCGGACCGATCCCGTCGACGTGCTCGGGCATGCTGCTGCCCACGGTCTCGACATCGTCGTGCACACCGAGCACGAAGCCATCATCGACAAGTCCACCTTGCCGGCCACCACCGGCTACTCCCGCTGGGTCTCCTCCATCAACGGCGAGGAGGTCACGGCCACGGTGCCCGAACACATGACGATGTTCCCCGCCGAGTCGGACGGCACGCCACGGGGCGGCATCGTCGATTGGTACGCCCACGACATCGACGAGCTCTTCGGCATGATGCGCGAGCGCTCGGGCGGTGGCGTCAACCTCATCAACCACCCCGGCTACCTCGACGACATCGACTGGGACCGTCTCGTCGCCGAGCCAGGCCTCGACGACCCCACCATGCTGGGGCTGCTGCCGGATGCGGCCCTGTGGAGCTGGGACCTCGACGGCCTCGAGGTCATGAACGGACACGGACGACCCTTCGACGACGGCAACGGGCGCTGGAACAACTGGCAGAGCATGCTCAACGCTGGTCAGCCGCTGGTCGCCGTTGGCTGCAGCGACGATCACGGCGGCAACGAGGTGGGCTTCCCTCGCAGCTACGTGCCCGCCAGCAGCGACGCAGGTCGAGAGGTGAGCGATCAGGAGGTGGTCGACGCCTTCCAGGCCGGCCAGCTGGTGGTCAGCGCGGGGGCGTTCGCTCGGGTCTGGCTGGACGGCGCCGGCCTGGGTGAGCTCGTCTCGGTGGACGAGGACACCTCCGAGGTCGACCTCGATGTGCACATCGAGGCCATCCCCGAGATCGACGTCACCTTCGTGAGCGTGTTCGTGAACTGCGACGAGGTGCTGACGGTGGCAGCCACCGACCCCGAGGGGATCGTCAAGCTCAGCGACACGCTGACCGTCGAGCTACCCGAAGACTCGGACGCGCACATCACCCTGGCCGCCTTCGGCGAGAACACCTACCCAGACGGACTGCCCCGCTTCTCGGCGGCAGGGGTGCCCCGGGTGCTCACCAATCCCATCTACGTGGACACCGATGGAAACGGGGTCTTCGACGCGCCCGGTGGCCGGGAGTGCGCCGTCTACCTGACCGGTCCGGAGTAGGGCGTGGTGGTGGTGGTGCTTGGCCGCTGAGCGTCCCGACTGCCCACCTCAGAGGGTCTTGAGGTACTCCAGCACCGCCGCCCGCTGGTCGGCATCGAAGCCGTCGCCGTAGATGTGGCCGGCGTTGCTCCATCCTGGGAGCGTCGTATCGATGACACGGGTGGGATCGGAGGCCTCGTCCTTGCCACCGTCGAGGGTGGTGCTGCGCCAGCCCACCACCGTCGTGTCATAGGTGGTGCTTCGACGCCAGTAGGTGGGGCGAATCGAAGAGTCGAGCAGAGACGCCAGATCGGGCACGCTGCCGTTGTGAAGATACGGGGCGGTGGCCCAGATGCCGTCGAGAGGCGGGGCGATGTAGGCGCCGGTGGGCGCGAGCGTTGCCGTCTCGCCATACCAGGACTCGTTGAACCAGTCGACGAAGCGCAGGATGTCGGTGGGCTGCAGGGCCAGGGAGGGGTCGGTGCCCACCTCGTCCACGCCCACCAGCTCGCCGGGGTAGGTCGGCTCCTCGCCGTAGGTGCCGTGGCACATCGCGCAGGAGTCTTCGAACAGCACCTGGCCCTCGTCGGCCAGGCCCTGGTCGATGGCGTCGGGAAAGGCGGGTGGCTCGAGGGTGGCGAAGTAGGCGGCGATGTCGTCGAAGTAGGTGTAGATCTCCTCGGCATCCTCGACGTCGTCGGTGCACAGGGCGCTCGCGGTCATCATCACGCGTGGCAGGTCGCCGGTGGCCGTGCCCGAGTAGAGCATCCGCTCCTTCTTGGCCATGTTCCACAGCGGGGGCACATCGGTGGGGATCGGACCGGAGGGCAGCTCCATCATGGGGCTGCTCGACCACGCCAGGGTGGTGGGGTCTTTGTGGGCGAAGAGGGCCTGTGCGAGCGTGTCTGCGGGGTTGCTGCCCACGGTGTCGGTCACCAGGCTCCCGCCGGTGGCCATGACCCGCTCCGACCACTTCTCCGCCTCTTCGCGCTCGGCCTCGTCGGCCGCAAGCAAGGGCATGGCGGCGGCGTAGGCGGTGGCGTCGGTGGTGAAGTCGAGCCAGGGGTTGCCCAGCCCCACTACGAGCTCGCCGTCCATGAAGGCGGCGTGGCAGAAGAGGCAGTTCTGTGCGACGAGCTCGGCCCCGTTGTCGGCGGTGACCGCCGTCATGTAGTAGGGAAGCTCGGCGTTTCGGCCGTCGCGTTCGGCCATTCGCTCGGCCGGGCTGGCTGCGCCCACGTACTGGTCGTACACCGAGGCTGGCACACCGCACTGGATGTAGTCCTCGTTGAGCAGGGCCCAGCGGCCGTAGTCCGCGTCTGGCGGCTCAGCGGCCGCTGTGTCTGCGGTGTCGACAGGAGGCTGGACGGGGGCCGACTCGGCACCGCAGCTCATGAGGCATAGGAGGAAGAACCTGGACATGTGGGCGGGGCTATCGTGCATGGAGGGCTTCGTCCCCAAAAATGTGAACCAAGTTCGCAACAGGATGTCTCTGTGCACGATCGGGTCGGAGTCGTGCTACATCGCCGGCCATGTCCGCCCAGATCCAGCATCTCGCCTGCGTCCGCTGTGACGCCATCCATTCCCCCGACGAGGTCCGCTACCGCTGCGACTGTGGAGGCACCCTCGATGTGGTCCACGATCTCGAGGCCCTGGCCGGTCGCGACCTGCTCGGCCTCTTCGATGACCGCCGGTCCTCTCGAGTTCCAGAGGACCGCTCCGGCGTCTGGCGCTTCCGAGAGCTCGTGCTGCCCGGTGCCGACGACGCCATCGTGACCCGTGGCGAGGGCAACACCTGGCTCTACGACGTGCCGGGGGTGGCGTCGCGCGTGGGGCTCGATGGGCTGCAGCTCAAGCACGAGGGCGAGAACCCCACGGCGAGCTTCAAGGACCGCGGCATGACCGTGGCCATCTCCATGGCGCGCAAGCTCGGACTCTCCCGGGTCGCGTGTGCTTCCACGGGGAACACTTCGGCATCGATGGCCTCCTACGCCGCACGTGCCGGCATGCAGGCGGTGGTCTTCATCCCCGATGGAGACATCGCGCTGGGCAAGCTGTCGCAGGCGCTCGCCTATGGTGGTCGCACCTTGCAGCTGGCCGGCGACTTCGACGATGCCATGCGCATCGTCGAGCAGGTCTGTGCCGCCGAGGGCATCTACCTGGTCAATTCGGTCAACCCCTTCCGCATCGAGGGCCAGAAGGCCATCGCCTTCGAGCTGCTGCAGGATCGTGGCTGGCGGGTCCCCGACTGGATCGTGCTGCCTGGCGGAAACCTCGGCAACAACACCGCCATCGCCAAGGGGCTGTCCGAGCTCCGTGCCCTCGGCCTCATCGACCGTCTTCCCCGCATCGCCGTGGTCCAGGCCGCGGGCGCCAATCCCCTGTACACGGCGTGGACCACCGGTGCCGACGTCGTGCCCGTGCGGGCCAAGACCGTGGCCACCGCCATCAAGATCGGCAGTCCGGTGTCCTGGCGCAAGAGCCTGCGTGGACTGCGGGCCACCGACGGTGTGGTGACCGAGGTGAGTGATCAGCAGATCATGGACGCCAAGGCCTGGGTGGATGCAGCGGGTGTGGGCGCGGAGCCGGCGTCGTGTGCCACGGTTGCTGGAATCCGAAGACTCGTGGATGAAGGCGTTATATCGGCAGATTCAGATGTGGTCGGCGTGCTCACGGGCCACATGCTCAAGGACCCCGACGCTGTCGTCGGCTACCACATGGGCAGCCTGCCCGGCATCGTGTCGACGCACGCCAACGCCCCCACCAAGGTGGCTGCCAACCTGGCGGCCGTTCGCGCGGCCCTGGCCGACTGAGGCCGTGCTAGAGGTCGCGTCATGAACGACATCGAAGTCCACAAGTTCGGCGGCACCAGCATGGGCTCCGCCCCCCGCATCGCGCGAGCGGCGGCGCTCATCGCGCCACGTTCGGCTCCCTGCGTCGTGGTCGCCTCGGCCATGAGCGGGGTGACCGACACCCTGCTTGGTGCTGCGGGACGGGCCCTCGAGGGCGATCGCGTCGGGGCCTTCACGGCGCTGGACGGCCTGCTGCAGCGGCACCTGGAGACCCTCGATGAGCTCGGCGGGGACGAGGCCATCGCTGCGCAGCTGGCGGGAATGGTCGAGACCCTGCGCGAGCTGCTTGGGGCCGTCTCCCACCTCTGCGAGCTCACCCCCCGCATCCGCGACCGCGTCGTGGCCGCCGGCGAGAAGCTCTCGGTCCCGCTCCTGGCTCACGCCCTGCGCGTGGCCGGTCGGGAGGCCACGGCCGTCGACGCCGACACCTTCCTGGCGACGGACGGCAACCACGGCGAGGCCAACCCGCTGCAGGTGGTCTACCAGCGCACCACCCGGGCCGCGCTGATGCCGCATCTCGAGGCGGGCGTGGTCCCGGTGGTCACGGGCTTCTGCGGACAGGGCCCGGACGGTGCCACCACCACCCTGGGCCGGGGGGGATCGGACTACACGGCCACCTTGCTCGCCGGAGCCCTCGAGGCGGTGGAGGTCACCCTGTGGACCGATGTGGATGGTGTGTTCAGCGCCGACCCCCGGGTGGTGAGTGACGCCCGCCGTGTGGCCCAGCTCCACTACCGCGAGGCCGGCGAGCTCAGCTACTACGGCGCCAAGGTGCTCCACCAGCGCACCATGATCCCCGTCGCCAACAAGGACATCCCGGTCCACACCCGCAACAGCTTCCACCCCGAGCGCCCGGGAACCGTCGTCGACGGGCGCTTCAGTCCGGGCTCCCACCCGGTCAAGGCCATCAGCGCCATCCGCAGACAGCAGCTCCTGAGCGTCGAGGGCAAGGGCATGGCGGGGGTGCCTGGCGTGGCGGCTCGGGCGTTCGGAGCCCTGGCCGAGCGTGGCGTCAGCGTCACCATGATCAGTCAGTCGAGCTCCGAGTCTTCGATCACCCTGGCGGTACCAACCACGGATGCGCTCGCTGCAGAGACGGCGCTAAAGGTCGCCTTTCGGCGAGAGCTCGGGCGCGGAGACGTCGAAGAGATCGTGGCGGGTGAAGAGGTGGGTCTCGTGGCGGCCGTGGGGCTCGGCATGGCCCACACTCCGGGCGTAGCGGCGCGCATCTTCACGGCCCTGGGCGCAGCGCGTGTCAACATCCTGGCCATCGCCCAGGGAAGCTCCGAGCTCAATGTCTCCATCGCCGTGGCGCGTGCAGACGTGGACAAGGCCGTGCGGGCCTTGCACCGCGCCCTCGGGCTCCACCTCGTGGACACCGGTGCCGAGCGACCCGATGGTCTCGACCTCGTGTTGCTCGGGATCGGCAGCGTGGGCCGGGCGGTCATCGCACAGCTGCAGGCGCGTCGCGACGACATCGAGGTGCGCTATGGCGTGCACGCTCGGGTCGTGGGTCTGGCCGACCGCAGCGGCTACCTGCTGGCGCCGAAGGGATTTGAAGACACGGTCCTGGACGGGGTTCTTGCTCAGAAAGAGGCTGGCCGCTCGCTCGTCGACCAAGGGGGCGAGAGCGGAGGTGCCGAGGGCCTGATGTCTGCGGCGCTGGAGCTGCGGCTGTCCCGGCCCGTGCTCGTCGACTGCACGGATGCCGAGACGGCCGAGCTCTTCCACCGCGCCATCTCCGGTGGCTGGGACGTGGTCACGGCCAACAAGAAGCCGCTGGCGGGACCCCTCGACAGCCATCGCTCCCTGTTCGCCGCAGCGGCCGATGCGGGCCGTCTGCTGCGCGCCGAGGCCACGGTGGGTGCCGGTCTGCCGGTCATCGACACCCTCGAGATCCTGCAGCAGACAGGCGATCGGCTCCTGGCGGCCGAGGGCTGTCTCTCCGGCACCCTGGGCTACCTCATGGCCCGGCTCCAGCGGGGAGAGCGGCTGTCCGATGCCGTCGCCGAGGCGGCGCGGTTGGGGTACACCGAGCCCGATCCAGTCGCTGACCTCTGCGGTGCCGACGTGGGACGGAAGGCCATCATCCTCGGTCGACTCTCCGGCTTGCTCGACGAGGGTGCGCAGGTCGAGGTGACGGGCCTCGTGCCCGACGACTGGGCGGGCTTGCCCCTCGATGAGCTGTTGGAGCGAGTGCGTGGACTCGACGCCGAGATCGCGACCCGCGTCGATGCTGCGGCCGCGGCCGGTGAGGTCCTCCGCTATGTGGCCCACGTGTCTGCATCGGGCGTGCGGGTCGGCATGGTCGCCGTGTCCGCCGACAGCCCCATCGGGCGCCTCGACGGGTCGGACAACCTCGTGAGCTTTCGGTCGGATCGCTACGACGAGCGTCCTCTCGTCGTCATCGGTCCGGGAGCTGGCATCGACGTGACCGCCATGGGTGTGTTGGGCGACGTGCTGCGTGTCGCCGGGGAGCGGAAGGGATGATCGTGTCTGCAGAATGGACCGTCAGCGCCGAGGGCCCCGCCACGGTGGCCAACCTCGGGCCTGGCTTCGACGTGTTGGGGCTCGCCCTCGGGGGGCCAGGCGATGTCGTGCACGCCCGTCGCTGTGTGCGTCCCGGGGTGCACCTCGTGGAGGTCGTCGGCGACGGCGGGCGCCTCCCCACCG
>JAERSX010000217.1 GCA_016845285.1 Deltaproteobacteria bacterium
GGGGGGAGGGGCTCTGTCGAAGCCGACCAGGAGGGGCTGTGGTGGCTCTTCGGTGTCGATCGCTGGGTCATGTGGGGCCACGGCCTCAACCTGACCCAGCGATCGTGTCCTGGCTGGCGTATGCTTGCCGCATCCAGGGAGAGGAATGCGTGCCGTGATTCCAATGTGGCTGGTGGTGCTGGGCTGTACTTCGCCCGCTCTCGTGATCACGGGTGGAGATCCACCTGCGGGTGACGTGGGCGGAGGGGTCGGCGGTGACTCAGGCACCGGTGTCGACGACACCGGAGGCGGCGAGGGTACCGGCGACGAGGGCGGCGACGAGGGCGGCGACGAGGGCGGTGACGAGGGCGGTGACGAGGGCGGTGGCGACGGCGGCGGCGAGCTCGACTGCGACAACCTCGCCGACGAGCCCCTCGACTACCAGCTCATCGACGGTGCCCGGGGCTACCACGGCCTGGCCATCGACGAAGACGGCATCATGGTGGGGAGCGACACCAACTCGCTCATCAAGTCGGACTACGAGGGAGACTGGAGCGTCTTCCTCCCGGGCACCGGCTACCTCGAGCAGATGGTGTACCTGCCAGACGGTGACCTGGTGTACGGCTCATCCATGACGGGTGATGTGGTGCGGGTGACGCCGGAGGGCGGCAGCACGGTGCTGGCGTCCAACGTGTGGACCTATTCCGTGGTGCTGGGACCAGACGAGCAGCTCTACCTGACATCGGGGAAGTGGGTGGAGCGCATGGATCCCGACACCGGTGAGCTCACCGAGCTGTCAGCGCTCAGCTCGGCGGTGCCGCCCCACACGGTGGGCTTCAACCTCGACTACAGCCGCATGTACATCGGCACTGCGGCGAGTGTGGGCGGGGCCAGCGAGGTCTACGTGGTGGAGCTGGACGAGAACCTCGATCCCACGACGGAGCCCGAGGTCTTCGCGGAGGGCATCGGCTACGGATGGCACGATGGCATCGTCGTGGATGCCTGCGACAACGTCTACGTCACCGAGTACTACTCGAGCACCATGTACCGGATCACGCCGGAGGGCGACGCCGACCGCTTCATCCGCTGGTCGGCCAACGCCACGTACTATGGCCACGGCATCATCTGGGGCACAGGCGAAGACGGCTGGCGGAGGGACGCCATCTACACCCCGATGCCCTACAACAACAACAAGGTCCGGGAGTACGTGCTCGACATCGGACCCCGCGGTTGGACGCCTGAATGAGCTACCGCCGTCCTCTCCACGTCTGGCCCGCCTTGGGGTTGCTCGGTCTGCTGGCCGCCTGCACGGACAAGGAGCCAGCGACCTCCACGCCACCAGCTGAGGCCGACGCCGACACGGACGCCGACAGCGACACGGACGCCGACACGGACGCCGACACCGACGCCGACACGGACGCCGACACCGACGCCGACACGGACGCCGACCCGGATCCCGCGCCATTTGTCCGTTTCATTGCCCTGGGTGACATCGGCACGGGCTCGGACCTGCAGGCATCTGTCGCTGACTCGGCTGCGGCAATCTGTGGACTCGAGGGTTGTGATTTCGCCCTGCTCCTAGGCGACAATTTCTACCAGTGTGGCGTCACCTCCATCGAAGACGACCAGTTCCAGAGCACCTTCGAGGCGATGTACGACGATCCCAACCTCGCCATGCCCTTCAACGCCATCCTGGGCAACCACGCCTACTACGCGGAGAAGGAAGACGGTGACGAGGGTGGCGGCACCGAGGGTGGTGGCAGCGAGGGCGGGGGCAGCGGACCCGACGACACCGGAGGGCCAGGACCCATGGGGCCCGCTTGTGGGCCAGACGGTGGCTTCGAGCACAGTCAGGGGCAGGCCCAGGTCGACTACACCACCGCGTACTACCCGGACCAGACCTGGTTCCACATGCCGGGTGTGCACTGGATGCAGGATCCCATCGATCCCAGCGGCCACGTGGCGCTGGTCGGTCTCGACACGGAGCGCCTCACGCGTGGCTTCGATGACGAGGGCGAGCCGGGTACCTCCGCCCAGTGGACCACCTTGGCTACCCAGATCCACGACTCGACCACCGGCCTCAAGATCGTCGCGGCCCACCACCCCTACCGTTCCAACGGAAAGCACGGGAACGCCGGGACCTTCGACTTCACCCCCGAGGGGGAGGAGGGGAGCTGCGACGAGACCGCACGCACGCCGGACAGCCCTCAGGCCCAGCGGAGCGGGATCTGCTACGCCGAGTACATCGAGGAGCACGTGTGCGGTGAGGCGGCCCTGATGCTCTCGGGCCACGATCACAACCTCCAGCTCTACGAGTCTGTCGAGGGCTGCGAAGACACGATGTTCGTGGTCAGTGGCTCGGCCGGGAAGTCCTCGGCCATGAGCGAAGACGGCAAGAACGACCCTGCCTTTGCCTCGGATGCCCCAGGTTTTGCATGGATCGAACTCTGCGGGCCCAAGTCACGAGTGGAACAGATTCGTTTCTACGACGACGAGCAGGTGGAGCTCCACGCCTGGACCCATCCGGACCACGAGACCACCCCGTGCGTGGACGACGAAGAGTCGCCTTGAGATAGGCGCTCGTGGGGGAAGCTCGGGAGGAGCTCAGGCTCGGGCCAACTCCCAGATCTCCACGCGCTCCTTGGTCCGGCGGCGAGCGCCGCCAGCAGGCTTGACCTTGCGTCTGCGCTTGTCGACGAGACGCAGCCGCCCGCGGTCGAGCTCGGTCTGGAGCGGGTGGGGCCGGTCGGGCTGCACCAGCTCCATGATGTTGGACCACACCATCACCACCCGTCCCTCGGGACCCAGGCAGCCCATGACCTGATCGAAGAAGCGGGTGAAGAGGTCGTCGTCGTCGGTGGTCAGCGCGCTGTTCACCAGCCCGTCGACCCGGCCGTGGAGCCAGGGGGGGTTGAAGG
>JAERSX010000218.1 GCA_016845285.1 Deltaproteobacteria bacterium
CTTTTTTTCCTTTCCCCTTTTTCCCACCACCTTCTCCCTTCGACAGGCAAAGCTGGGCGGTCGCGACGCCGCGGTCACCATCGACGGGGCCTGGTACAAGCTCATCACCGACAAGAAGGGGCCCCTGAACCTCGAGCTCGAGTTCGCGGTGAGCACCTTCGACAGCCAGGGCCAGGCGGGCTTCGCCTTCCAGCTCCCACCCTCGGGCGGCACCGAGGTGGTCCTCGACATCCCGGCCACCGAGGACCTCGACGTGGCCGTGGCCAACGCCCAGCAGCTCACCGAGGTGCAGCGGGGTGAGGTCCGGCGTGTGACCGCGCTGTTGCCGGCAAAGGGCAACCTGAGCGTGAGCTGGCAGCGGGGCACCGAGGAGGCACCGGCCGGCGAGGAACTGGACGCCCGGATCTACGCCGAACACCACGCACTCGTGGGTGTGGGCGAGGGGGTGCTCGAGTGCAAGAGCACCGTGAACTACAGCATCCTCCACGCAGGCGTGGACCAGCTCCGGGTGAGCCTGCCCGCCGACGTGACGCTCCTCGACGTCACCGGCAAGGGCCTGCGCGACTGGTCGGTCACGACCGCCGGCAAGCGCCAGGTCATCACCGCCGAGCTCAACTACGAGGCCGAGGGCAGCTACCGCCTGGGCCTCGACTACGAGAAGGGCCTGCCCGAGGGCGGCGGCACCATGCAGGTGCCCGACCTCATGGTGGTGGGCGCCGAGCGCAGCAAGGCGTTTGTGGGCGTGGACGCCAGGTCCAACCTGGAGGTCCAGGCCGGAAAGGCCGAGAATGCCCGCACCATCGACGTGCGCGAGCTTCCCGCCGCCATCTTGGGACAGACCAAGTGGCCCGTCCTGCTGGGCTTCCGCATGGCCAAGGAGGGCTGGACCATCCCCCTGGAGATCCGGCAGCACGAAGAGGTCGACATGCTGGTCACCATCGTCGATCAGCTCGCTGCCACCGCGGTCATGACCGCCGACGGCCGCCGCATGACCCAGGTCACCTACAACATGCGCAACAACCGCGCCCAGTTCCTCCGTGTGGACCTGCCCCAGGGCTCCACACCCTGGAGCACCTTCGTGGCTGGACGTGCCGTGAAGCCCGCGGTGGACGACGACGGCACCCTGCTCGTGCCCCTCGCCCGCAGCCAGGCCAAGGGCGGCGATCTGGCCCGCTTCGCCGTGGAGATCGTCTACGTGGAAGACGGCACCGAGCCCGTCAACGGCGCCGGCACCTACGAGGCGTCGCTGCCCACCGCCAACGTGCCGACCACCAGCGTCGCCTACACGGTGTACCTGCCCCGCGAGGCAAAGGTCTCCAAGAACGGCTTCGAAGGCACCATGCGGCGCGTCTTCTGGTTCACGCCCATCGAGGTGGACGGGGTGAGCAGCGAGGAGAGTCTGCGCCAGGTGCGGCAGCAGGCCCAAGCCAACATGAGCAGCGGCGCCATGGGCTCCGGCGTCACCCCTGTGCGGGTGAACCTGCCCATCGACGGCCAGGCCTTCTACTTCGAGAAGCTGCTGGTCCAGGACGACGAGCTGGCCGTGAGCTTCCCCTACAAGAAGCTCAAGTAGGGGGCCGCCAGGCGGGCAGCAGCCGAGGCTACTTCGTGCCCTTGAGATCCACGATGAAGTCGAGCTTGTCGAGGTTCTTGAGCTGGCCGAACATGGCCGAGAAGGGCTCGAGGCCGAAGTCGGAGCCCTTGACCGAGAACGTCGCCTTGCCGGTGAGCGTGTCGCCAGCGGTGAAGTTCTTGAAGGCCAGCTTCACCGGCTTGGACTTGCCCTTGATGGTGAGGTTGCCCGACACGGTCACCGTGCCGCCGCTCTCGCTGCAGCTGCTGCCACTGAAGGTGACGTTGGGGTGCTTGTCGGCGTCGAGCTGGTCGTCGCCGAGCATCGCCTTCTTGACATCATCGCGCATGCCGTCGCCGATCTTGCCTTCGACGCTGGCGTAGGTACGGGTGGCGTCCGCGTCGACGTCGAGCTGCTTGACGGGCACCGTGGCAGACACCGAGCAGGCGTTGGTGCCAGGGTTGTAGGTGAACGAGCCCGACCAGCCCGTCGCCTTGATGGCGTGGTTGTGGGACAGGCCCGACGCCATGGTGCTCTCGTCCTTGTAGGTCTTCACGACCAACATGCCAGCGCCGAGCTTGTAGGTGACGTCGGCGGGCGGGGGCGGGGCGGCCTCTTCGGCGGCGCCTTCGTCCTGTGCCACGGCAGTGCCGAGGCCGAGCGAGAGCAAGAAGGTCAAGGTGGTGTGACGGAGCACGTGGTCCTCCAGGGGGAGCAGGGCCGCGAAGGCGGCGAAGAGAGCGGAGAGTTGCACAGCGGCGTTCAGAGGCCAAGACGCCGAGCCCACTCAACCCGAGGGGCCGCTTCCAGCTTCCCGCGCTAAACACCCGCAACCCTTCCACCGGGGATCGAGCATGTCCACCTGGCGTCCGTGCAGCTCGTGTAAGAAGCCCATCGCCCACGGCGCGCTCTACTGGGTGTGCAATGTGTCGACCTGCAACCGGAAGCGGACTCCCTTCCAGTTCTGCTCGGTCCGGTGCTGGGATGCCCACGTGCCCGTGATGAACCACCGCAACGCCTGGTGCGAGGAGCGCACGG
>JAERSX010000219.1 GCA_016845285.1 Deltaproteobacteria bacterium
CGACACACTCGGATCGCCCATGAGCGCCAAGATGGCACCGGTTCGGAGGAGCGGATCCTCGAGCTCGGAGACGCGCACGATGGCTCCTGCGGGATCGCGCTGGGCCGACACCGTGATCTCGTCGATCACCACCGTAGACGCCGCCGCCACCGGCTCTTGGGACGCGCACCCGAGCGCGAGCAGCACCATCACCACCATCGTTCGATCCCCTCATCGGCCCAGAAGATCTGGTCGGCCCGCTCCAGCGCCGGCGGCCCCGAGCCATCCGGACAGAGCCTGGGCTCGAGGTGCCCACCGATCAGCCCCGCGCATCGGTCCTCGCGGCCGGTCTCCCGCAGCAACTTGCCGGCAAGCTCCATGCAGAAGTACGGCCGATGATCCGCTGCAGCCACCACAGCACGAACCTGGTCCTCGAAGGACTCCCTCGTGAACCAGTGTCGCGGCGCCGACTTCGCCATGTCCTTCGACCAGGTTCCACACGCGTGATCCATGCACTGCTTCGAGAAGCGCTTCGCCCGGGTCGCGCACTCGCTGGCGACCGAGACCGGATCCATGTCGGCACGATGGGTGTCGATCGCCACGAAGTAGCACTCGTCCTGCCACACACCTGCCTGCATCACCGCGCAGCGTTCCGCGGCCAGTGCGTAGCTGCTGGATCCGAGGGACGAGGCCGCCAAGCAGCGGTCGCGGAGGTCGAGAGCGTCGATCCTGCCGCAGTGCTCCAGCTGCTCCCCTTCGCCGACCTGTCCCAAGGAGTCGTAGAGACACAGCCCCTCGAGCTCCGGGGCAACCTCGGCGCAGGGACCCGACGCCCTGTTGCCACAGCCGGGCAGCCCGACCACGACCACGACCAGAGCAAGCGCGCGACGGGCCCAGGCTCGCGAGGGCACCGCTGAGGACACTGAGGACACCGTGGCTCCAACCCGGTCGGGGCTCGAAACTTAGTCACTACAGGTAGCAGATGCGCATGCCCATGGGGTGTCAAGGGATGGAAGACCCGAAGGCGAGAGCGAGCTGACCACCGGCAACGGCAGGCCCCCTCACGCCAGGTCGGCGGGACCAGACGCTCCGCATCAGGGCGGAACGGTTGACCGCAGGGTAGCCTCACCTGGGCTACGCCAACTCCTGGGAGGTCCCATGCTCGCCATCCTCGCCCTCTCCACCCTCGGTCACGCACAAGACTTCGTGACCGACTGGGGCGATCCCCAGATCTGGGAGCAGGGCGGTGTCTGGAGCCGACCGATCCCTGTCGACGACGCCTGGCGACTCGCAATGGCCACCCAGAGCGACTTCTGGATCGCCGACCTCGACCAGGGCGATGCATTCGGCGAGTGGGAGCTCGACCGAGACAGCAAGGTGAACCTCACCAACCGAGGCTACCTCCAGGACAACTCCATCAAGCGCTGCCCAGACGGCTCCTACCTCATCGGCTCCAGCGCCTCGGTGGATGCGCCCAACGACAGCTCGTACTGGACCTGGGTGGACTCAGACTGGAACGTGATCGGCAGCGGCGCGGTGGAGGAGACCTCCAGCGAGCGCCCGCACAACGATCTGGTCGTCGTGTGCTCGCCCATCGGCACCGGGGTGCTTCACTCGAATTTCGGCGGTGCAGAGGCGGAGTTCACCAGCGTCCTGTTCTCCATCGATCCAGAAGACGGAGTCACCGGACAGGCCGAACTCTTCGACTACAAGTCCGAGGGCGGTGCCATCATCCACGACACACGCGACGACACCTTCGTGGTCGCCCACGTCAGCCTCTTCTTCGAGGGTGCCATGGGCCGCTTCAGCCCTGAGTTGGCCAACCTCGAGAGCAAGGACGTCGACTTCGTGGACGGAGACTGGAAGGAGAACTGGTCTCAGGGCTTGATCCGTATCGGCGACTACTTCGTCGTCGCGACCCTCGCGCGTGACGAGGAGGTGTACGACCGAGGAGAGGGGGGCGAGGTCTGGATCGTCGTGATGGACGATGACTTCGAGGTCCTGCAGCGTGAGCGGCTCACCTGGTTCCTCGACGACGAGGAGAATGGAGCGAACCGGCCCTGGATCGACCGCAAGGGTGGACAAGCCCTCGTGGGCTTCGACAAGGGCAACAAGCTCGGGGTGATCGAGGTCGCCCTCGACCTGTCGGCCTTCGGCGTGGAGGACGGCGAAGACACGGGCGGAAACGGAAGCGGAAGCGGGAGCGGAAGCGGAAGCGCAGGCGACGACGGCGACTCGGGCGACTCCTCCGACGGTGACACCGACGGAGGCAAGAAGAGCGGAGGCTGCGGAGGCTGCGCCGTCGCCTCCCCCGCCCCCGCGGTCGGGGTGTTCATCGGCCTGCTCGCGCTCGCCCGACGCCGCGCCTGAGCACACCTCGCCGCTGAGGACACGCATGGGGTGAGCTCAAGCAAGACTGCCCAGGAAGAGCAGCAAGCTACCAGCCACTCAGCCCAGAGATGTACAGGTAGACGCGTCCCTCCGAGTCTGCATAGCTCGGCGTGCTGAACACGACGTCTTCCTTTCCGTCGCCATCGAAGTCAGCGGCCACGACATCCGAGCCGGACTTCTCTTCGGTGCTGGCGTGCGTGAAGCTCAACAGGGTGGCGTCTTCGGGGTCCATGTCCGAGCCGCCCTCTTCGAGCAACACACGACCACTCAAGACCCAGTAGATGTCGTTGAAGGGATACCCGCCGTCGTCCGGGGCATCGAGATCGGTGTTGCCCTCGTGCACCAGGATGTCGCGGAAGCCGTCCCCGTCCACATCGCCGAGCCCGGTCAGATCGTAGCCGAGGAAGCTGAGCTCTTCGTCTACACGGAAGGTGGCCACCGACTCCGCCTGGGCATCGAGGAGCCCATCTTCACCGGTCTGGTGCCTGTGCGGGGACGTGTTCACCGTGGGGTCGGCCTCCCAGCCCGACAGGTAGGTGTCGATCGCATCGAAGACATAGAGGCCGCCGCCGAAGAGGTATCCGTCGCGGGGCCACAGCATGGGTGCGGTCAGGACGAGCTCGGGAGAGCCGTCTCCGTCGAGGTCTTCGAGCAGCGAGCCTCCAGCTCCGAGCTGGGCCGGGCCCCTGTATTCGGTCCCGTCAGGCAGGGTCTTGACTTGGATGTTCACCCACTCGAGCTCCGAGGTCGGGTAGGCCACGGCCGTTCCGTCGGGCATGGGGCCGAGGACGATCTCACCTCGGTTGATCTCGTAGCCCATGTTGGTGAGCATGATCCACGGCGAGCCATCGACATCGAGCACCTTGAGGTCCGTCAGCTCCCAGCCCAGTCCCCGCGAGCTGCTTGCATCGGCGTAGATCTCGAAGGACTGGACGTCTGCGAAGTCCTGGATGCCGGTGTAGCGCTGCCCAGGGGCCAGCGCGAGCGCGGCCGCTCCATATTCATACGGTGTGGCAGTCGCCGTGGACTCGCCATCGTATTGAACGATGATCTCGCCGGCCCCATCTGCGTCGACATCCTCGATCTGGACTCTGGCCGTGTAGAAGACGTTGAGGGTGTAGAGGGCCTCGATGAGCGGATGGATCAGGACTGCGTCCCCGTCACTGTCTGCGAGGTCTCCAGACCAGCGCGTGCCGTCCCCGTAGTAGACCACGATGTCGTGCTCGTAGAGGATCCCGCCGAACGTGCTCTCGGGGTGGGTTATCGCGAGGTCCTGCCAGCCGTCTCCGTCGATGTCTCCACAGGTGATCTCCGTCCCAAAAAGCAGCTTGTCACTCCCCACAAAGCGCACATCCGCGTCCTCGAGCCTCAGCTCGCCGGCCCAGCCCTCTGGCTGGCCCCCAAACCACAGCCCCACCTGGCCACCGAAGTCATTCACACCCGGGGCCCCGACCAGGAGGTCTTGGAGGCCATCGCCATCCACGTCGCAGTGCTCGACGGCATAGCCGAGCCACTCCAGCTCGCCCTCGGTGCCGACGATGGTGATCGGGGCATCGGCCAGTGAGGCGCTGTCTCCGTCGATGCCGTCACAGTTGCTGTCGATTCCATCGTCGTGGAAGTCCAACCGACCGGGGTGGACGTCTTCGTCGGTGTCGTCGCAGTCCGTTCCCCCCGCCTCGACATCGATGTAGCCATCACCGTCCCGGTCATCGGTGGCCCCGGCCCCGTCCTCGGCCAGCCGGAGGTAGAGGTCGTCGTAGGCTGGGCAGACGAAGATCTCGGCGGTGGGATCGGCACAGGCGAGGCCGGAGACACCGACGACGCCGTCCTGGAATTGCTGCAGGAACACCGACCAGTCCGCGACAGACACGTACCCGTCTGCGTCGGTGTCGACCTCGGCGCAGGCCTCGCCAGGGGCGTAGCCTCCATCGAGGAAGCACCCCAGGAAGGTGGAGAAGTCACCCACCGTGACGAAGCCATCGTTGTCGTAGTCGGCGTCACAGGCATTGCCGATGCCGTCGCCGTCGCTGTCGACGCCGGGCAGGTCACCGTCGTCGACGTCCACGCAGAGATCGCAGCCATCTCCGATGCCGTCGCCGTCTGCATCCCCGTTGTCGTCGGCGTTGTAGAACCCCGGGCACAGGTCGCGCTCGGCATCGTCGGTGCTGAAGTCGGGAAGGCCATCCCCGTCTGGATCGAGGGGGTCTACGACGGTCTCGCAGCTCGACGGGTCGTCCGCACAGCCCGACGGGCCAAGATCCCCCGAGAACAGGCCGCTGATCCAGAAGTCGAGGTCGCCGGAGGAGATGACCCCATCGCGCTGGTAGTCGGCGCTCGGATCCTCACGTCCCACGAGGCCCAGAAGTGCGGCATAGTCAGAGGTCGACGTCTGCCCGTCGTTGTCCAGATCTCCATCGCAGTAGTCGCCGTAGCGGTCACCATCCGCGTCGACCTGGTGCGGGTTGAAGAACTCCACGCAGTTGTCCACCTCGTCGTCCAGCCCGTCCAGATCCGAGTCGGCGGCCATCGAGGCGGAGGAGATCAGCAACCCGAGGGAAGCGACGAAGGGGGCCACCCTTGCCTGGGCGGTGGTGCGGCGCAGAGCGAATGGGAAAGGAGCGGTACGCATCATGGTCGTGCCTCCGGTGCTACGCCCGGACATGCCGGATTCGAGCTTGGTTCATGGGGGTGATCTGACCGTAGAGCCGCAAGAAATCGGCCAAGGTCAAATCGGGTCAAGCCACGTCAAGGCACCGCCTCCCCATGTGGCACACCATCCGAACCAACACCTCATAGGCAAGGCCAAAGCTCTATAAATCCTGCCCAACCGGCCCCAAATTGAACCCCCGTCGAGCAGAACCTACTGTGTGCCCAGGGAGCCGCCCGTGAGCAAGCCGTACCTGATGTCCTCACGCCGCACGGGGAAACAGATCGACGTGCCGCGTCGACTGACACGGTACTTCCCTCGGCCCGACATCGAGTCCCAGGTCATCGAGCTGCTGCTCGAGCGACGACGCGCGATCACACTGGTGGGGCCTGGAGGAATCGGGAAGACACGCCTGGCCCAAGAGCTTGCCTACCGCCCGGAGCTCGCCTCGTCCTTCGAGACAACGTTCTGCGACCTCACCCTCGCCACCTCCGAGCAGGAGATCTGCGAGGCCATCGCGCTGGCCCTTGGCTGGGCCCTGTCTCCCACCCGCGCCGTTCCGTCCCTCATCCTCCAGCTCAAGCAGCGCCCACGGCAGCTGCTCATCCTCGACAACGCCGAGGGGGCCGGCGCCAACCTCCGCGCTCTGCTGCTGGAGCTCCTCCCGCAGTGTGCGCGTGTTCACGTGATGACCACCAGCCGCACCCCCCTGGAGCTGGAGGGAGAGACCGTCATCTGGGTCCCTCCGCTGCGATCGGACGATGCCGGGCCTCTCCCCCTGGACGAAGCCCTGTTTCGTGATCGCGCACAGCTCGCTGCTCAGCCGCTGCCCGATACCCCTGCTGCACAGCAAGCTCTTCGCGCGTTGCTCGGCGTCCTCGACGGCATTTCGCTGGCCATCGAGCCGGCCGTCGCCCAGCTGCGGCACGTCTCCCTGGGGGAGCTCCTTCAGCATGCCT
>JAERSX010000220.1 GCA_016845285.1 Deltaproteobacteria bacterium
ACCACGACACCCTCGGGCGACTGTGTGATCAGCTCGAACTGTTCGGGATCGATGAGCGCGGCGATGTCGGGGAGGTGCTTGTCCTTGCGAAGCTGCACGCCGGCGCCGAGGCGGGCGCTCTTGGCCTTGCCTTGACGCAGCGAGACGCCCTCTCCACCGGCGAGCCGCGGGCGGTCGCGGTCGAGGGTGCGCCAGTCGTCGCCCTCGCGGATCCAGGTGCCATTTCCGCCGTCCACCCGGAGCAACTCACCCTCGCGCACGTGCAACGAGCGGCGTGCGTTCACGGTCCCCTCGTGCCAGCGCTCGGCGAACTCCTCGTAGTACTCGTCGCCTTCCTGGTAGCGGTAGAACAGCTTGCTGATGGGGGCGTTCCGCCAGTCGACGATGCGAAGACCGTGGCCGAGGCGGGTGGCGCGGCCGAGGAAGATGTCGCGACGTCGGCCGTCCTCGTCGAGCTGGAGATGCGCGAAGTAGGGCGAGTCGGGGTCGACCTCTTCGGTCTGACGGCCGTTGCGCAAGGCATCGAGGCGGGCGGCCAGGGCGTTGAGTTGCTGCTGGATGGATCCCTTGTCCTCCTCCTTGGCCTCGCGGAACTCTTCCTGAAGGCGCATGAGCTCGCCCACGACCTCGGTCTCGCTGGCCTGCGGCCCCTCCGGGTTCTCCTCGAGGAGCTGGCGCGTGCGGGCGAGGTGCCCCAGCTCCTCCTCGACCACGGGGTGGAGGGAGCTGTTGGTCTCGGTAGAGAGACGGACGGGGCGAGGAGGCGTCGTTGAAGACGGGCTGGAGTGCTGCACGGGACCATCCGGCCGGTGCCTCGCGGCTCCCTCTCTCGTGAGGGGCCCGGGCCCGGCCAATAGACCCGCTAACGGGGTGACTCCGGGCCATCAAGCACAGGGTCCGCGGCCTCGGAAAGCCTCTGCCGACGCTGGTCTCGGAGCTCTCGCACCACATAGTGCGTGGCGGCCAACAGCCCCGTGCAGCCAGCGCCCAGGGTGGCCCAGAGCCCGATGGTATCGAGGCGCAAGATGCAGGCGCACATTGCGATTCCCACGAGCCAGCTGGCCACCTTTCCCACGACGGCCGATTGGTAGACCGCCACTTCATTTCGGATGAAGCGCCCCCACAGCCACGGCACCATGGCGAGCATGATGATCTCTCTCACGAACCAACACAGCCCATACCAGTCGGGCACGATGTCGAGGAGCGCGAGCGACCAGGCCGCGTTGACGTGGAAGACCTTGTCGAGGAAGCCTTCGACCATGGCGCCGGTGTGTGAGGAGGTACCGGTGCGGCGTGCGACCACGCCGTCGAGGATGTCAGAGATCACCGCTGCTGCGTAGATGGTGAGCGCCGGCCCGGGGTCGGCTGCGAAGAACGGAAAGGCCAGCGCGAGCGGGATTCGACTCAGCGTGAGCAGACCTGCGGGATTGCGCAGGTCACGGAGATCGAGCCGGCCGGCATCCTGCCGCCCGGGGGCCGGGGCGCGGGTCATCACAGCTCCTGAGGCCCCCTATGCCGACCCCTGCCTTCCTGGCCCGCGATAGGAGGTCTTCATGGCCCGCTCGTACCGCCCGCTGACTTGGCTGCTGCTGCCCCTGACCCTGGGTTGCGCCAAGCGCATCGACGCCGACGAGGCCGGCGTGGTGCTGGACGGAGCCTGGCTGGTCACCGAAGACGTGCTGCTGCAGCTTCGCGGCGCCCTGCACGGCGAGGAGAACGGCATCCTGGTCTCGGCAGGTGACGACGGGGGCCACGTGGCGGGCGGCATCGTCGAGGAAGGGAGTGGCTGGAGCGGCCGGGTGCTCGTGGAGGGAGAGGTGCAGAGCCTGGACGAGGGCTCCGACGACCACCTGACCACGCTGGCGCTGGGCTTGAGCAGCGTGGCCATCACCTCGCCACCCCTGCTCATGGACGGCGAGCTGGCCCTGTCGGTCTTCGAGGCACACCACGAGAGCGGGGCCAGCAGCATGGTCATCGACCTGTCTGGCAAGCTCAGTGTGGCCGAGTCGGCAAAGGGCGAAGCCGAGCTCGACGTGCTCTTCGACGTGGAGACCGACGCTGGCGGCGTGGTGACCTGCACGGCCTCGGGCGAGGTCAGCGGCTTCGAGGTGATCAGCTGCGCTGGAACCACTGTCGAGCTTGCTGGTAGCTCCGGCGAAGACACGGGCGACACGGGAGCCTGAGGGCGGCGTCTGCAGCCACCGTGTCGGCATCGCCCTGTGAGCTACCGATCGAGACCGTTCGCGCTGAACGACGGGCCCTGACATCGAGGTGACATCGGTGTTGGCCGATCCGATGGGTCATCGTGCCCGTACTCCCGGTACGAATGATGCATCGGGTCTTCGATGTGTCCGCCGTCCTACCGTGGAGTCCGGATGCCTGGAAAACAGCGAACCAAGCAGCAGCCCAAGGAGGCGAGAGACGCTGCGTCCGCCCCAGTGCCCGGCCACGCCATCTCCAACTCGGCCATGCAGGATCAACTCAAGCAGGGTGGTCCCACGTGGAAGACCGGCACCCTGACGCCGGCCAACTCGAACCGAGGTCCGGGCAAGACGGCTGCGCCCACGGCAGGCCAAGACGGCAAGTGGGCCAACAACGCCGAGCCTTTCTCGCACACTGGCGTGCGGCGCAAGTCTGACAAGTACGGGCACAGCACCCAGCAGGTGGGTGTCAACGGCGGTGCCATCCAGGCCGGTGTGGGTCACACGAGCAAAGACGGCAAGATCCACGACAGCGTGGGCGTCCACATCGACCCCAAGAACCTCGCCGACAGTTCCCTCGGCGGCACCGCGGCCACCAAGAACGACAAGACCGGCCGCACCGATGCCTTCTCCGGTTCGGTCTCCCGCAACGGCGTCAACCTCGGCTACAGCACACAGGGCGAGCGTGGCGGCGTGGGCGGCCACGTCACCGTCGGAGATCGCGAGGTCGGTGCCGGGCTGGGGGGCACTCGCAAGCTTGGCAAGAGCGGCTCGCTGGGCGGCTCGCTGGGCGTTGGCCTCAAGCTTGGCAAGGAG
>JAERSX010000221.1 GCA_016845285.1 Deltaproteobacteria bacterium
GGGTGGGACACACGATTGGGGGCGCACGTCGACTCACCGAGACTAACCCCTGCACCCACTACGTGTCGCACGGTTTTTTGCGTCCAACCTCGTCCCCCGGAGCCTTGGCGGCGAGGAGCGCCTGTTCGGAGCGATGCTGAGAGCTCATGTGCTGCGGGTGGACCGGCTACGTGGGGACCGCACGCTGCCAGTGGAGGATCGCCTTGACGGGGCGGATCGGAATGATGCGCAGCGGGTCGTGACGACGGAGCGCCGACCGCTTCTTCACGCGCTGTCCGTTGCTCGTTGCAAGCGGGCATCTGCGCGAGAGCACGGTCTCGCCGACGATGGCCTGCGCCCCATCACGGGGAGGCTGAGCTGCCGGACGTCTCGCGCTGTCGAGGACCTTCAGGGCAGCATCGTTCGGTCACCGCACAAAGCCCGCTTGACCATCCTGCTCTCGACCCGTAAATGTATGGCATGCTCGTTCGTTCGGTAGGGCAACAAAGCCATATGGCCCACCGCCGGGCGGAAGCCTCACGGCGCAGGCTCGACACGGCGCAACAGCTGCTCGACCTCATCTGGCAGCGGGAACAGGGCTCGCGGACCGACATCGGTGTGGGGCTGGACGTGGCTCGTGCGCTCGCTGAAGAGGCACGGGCGGCCTCCAGGGAGCGCATGGAGCATGCTGGACTCGGAGAGGAGGAGGCGGAGGAGCTTGCGCTTGCCGTGCTTCGCGCGGAGGTGCTGCTTGCGATCTGTTTGGCGCTGAGCGGCAACGAGCGGGAGGCTGTCGAGGCGGGGATGGCGCTGTTGGAGCGAGACGGTATCCAGCGTCGGCCGCTGCTGAGGGCCCAGGTCTTCAACATGTTGGGGGATGGCCACGATCTGATCGAGCGGCCAGACACCGCCCTCGACTTCTACCGCCGGGCGGCGGACGATCTTCGTGGGATCCAGGCGTTCGATCAGCTGATAGCGGTGCTCGGCAAGATCGGGGAGGTCTGCAGTCGACTCGCAGACGATCAGGTGGCGCTGAGCCACTTCGAGGAGGCCATTGCCCTGGCGGAGCGGGAGGGGGTCACGGCAGGGCTACCGTGGCTCTTCCTGGACGCTGCCCAGAGCCATCTCAACCTCGTTCAGCTCGATCGCGCCCGGGTCCGACTGACCGAGAGCGAAGCGCACGCCATCGCGAACGGCCATCGCCACGTCTTGACCCATGTATGGATGAAGCGCGGAGAGCTCTCGGTACAGCTGGGGCGTGTCGAAGAGGCCTGCGCCGCCTACGAGTGCGCCAGTGAGGAGGCCCAGGCCGAGGAGCAGCAATACCTCTGTTTGGCGGCGCTGATCCAGCTGGCCGAGCTCCGGGTGGCCGAGAAGCCCACGGTCGCCGAAGCCATCGCGCGGCGCGTGTTGGCGTCTGCAGAGGCTGTCGATGCGATCGAGTGGTTGGAGAGTGCCCACACCCTCCTGGCCGATCTCCTGGAGGCGAGGGGCGATGCTGTGGGTGCACTGGAGCAGCACAAGGCCTTGCTCACCGTGCAGCGTCGGCTCCTCATCGAAGAGCGTCAGGGTCGGCTGGCCCACATGGAGATGCAACACGCGCTGGCGCAGGCTGAGCGTGAGCGGGCCTGGCTCGCACGGGAGCGGCGGGTGCTCGCGGAGCTGAACAGGCGCCGCGTCGAACTGGATCGCACGCGTCGAGACTCCATGGCCACCGCAGCCCACGATCTTCGCTCGCCGGTCACCCTCGTGCAGATGGTCGCTGGCTCGCTGACCCTCGGTGTGATGACGCCCCAGCGCGTCCTCAAGGCAGCCGAACGGCTGGACCGAGCGGCGGGTCGGATGGAGGCCATCATCGACCGGCATCTCGGTGAAGAGGCCGTGCAGCTGGGACGCGCGAAGGTCCACCTCCAGGCGGTGGACCTTCGCGGAGTGGCGGAGCGTCTGGTGAACGCGGCCCTGCCCATGGCGACGAGCAAGGCACTCGACATCGCGGTCGAAGGACTCACCACCCGTGTCCAGGCTGACTCGGTCGCCGCTGAGCAGGTGGTCGACAACCTGCTGACCAACGCCGTGAAGTTCACACCGCCATCGGGCTGGATCCGCGTGCGCGTGAGCCAAGAAGGCGCCGATGGCATCGTCGAGGTCCACGACTCCGGGCCGGGGCTCAGCCTCGAGGAGCGTGACCGCCTCTTCGAACCCTATGGCCGGGGAAGTGCGAGGCCCACTGCAGGTGAGACCTCCAGTGGGCTCGGGCTCTACATCTGCCGTCGCCTCACCGAGGAGATGGGGGGGCAGGTGCGGGTGCGCGAGTCGCCGGGAGGGGGTGCTTGCTTCCAGGTGCGCCTGCCGCTCGCTCGCTGAGGGGATTGGTACCTGCAAGGGCCCGCTCGGCGTGTCGGCCGATCGCCTGGGATCGGCGTTGTGCGCCTCAGGTCTGTGTGGCTCAGCCGCCTGACCCAGCAGCGCGTGGTGCAGATGCGGCAGCCTTGCCCGCACGACGTCCTGAGAAGACGCAGTCGGCGATGCTGAGCCCGCTGATGTACTGGCGGGAGCAGATGCCCACCGCGGCTCGTCCGGCGGCCAGGAGCCCTGGGACGCGGCTGCCATCCTCGCGAAGGACCCCACCATCGGCCTCGTCCACCACCAGGCCGCCGAGGGTCAGGGTGGGCAGAGGCCACAGCTTGGAGCGGATGCCCACGTCCAGCAGGTAGAAGGGCGGCTCGAGGGCCTTTCGCTTCTCCTTTCCGAAGGCATCGGGTGCTTCGGTGTGTATGGCCTGGTTGTAGGTCTCGAGGGTGGCTCGCAGCACATCCGGCTCGAAGCCGCCGAGGCTGGCCAGTGCGTCGACGCTGTCTGCTTGCTTGCAGTTGAACCAGAGGTTGAGCAAGGCCGGCCCCGTCTGGAACCACTGGGTCTTGCCGCGCCCCACCTGGGTGCGTGCGGTGCGCTTGAGCTCGTCGTCGATGACGAGGAGCCCCACACCGCCGCGGTCCTCGACCATCACCTCGCCCACGGCGGCGCCGTAGAGAGACTCGTTGACGTAGCGGTTGCCCGTTGCATCCAGGAGCATCCCCTCCACGAAGGCGGGAGGGGGGTTCAGGAAGCGCCAGGCGCTCACACGATCCATCCGGTCCACCGCGCCACCGACCGCCTGACCCATGACGATGCCCTCGCCCATGCATCCGGCCGTGCCGAGCGGCATGCCGCGGCGGAAGTCGGGGGCGTGCTCCTTGACCATGGCGCGGTTGTAGATGAAGCCCCCGGTGGTCAGGATGACCGCCTTGGTGGCGCGGATCCGACGGACCACGCCGTGCTTGTTCTCGAGGCCGCGGGCCCAGCGGCGACAGCGCTTGGCCAGCCCGGGGTTGTAGTTGACGAGCTTGATGGCCCACCGCTCGAGACGCCGGTGCCATCGAGCCGCGCCACCGGGCGGGATCTGCCGCACCATGACGCCCACGACCGCGCCGTTGTCGACCACCAGCTCCTGAGCTCGACAGCTCTCGTGGACGGTGGCGCCCCGCGCCTCGGCAGCCTCCCGAAGGGGTGCGTAGAAGTTGGCGCCGGGCAGCGAGGTTCCCTTGGCGCGGTGGCCGCGGGGGGCCGGGCGGGCCGTGGCCCGGAAGGGGAGAAAGCCTTCATTGCCCGAGTAGTAGAGGAAGTAGTCATCGGTGGGGTAGCTCGTCTTGACCGGGCAGAGCGAGGCATCGAAGGGCACCCCCTGGTCGGCCAGCCAGCGGAGGTTGGCCGCCGAGTCCTCGCAGAAGCGCGCCAGGGTCTCCGGCGAGACGACGTCGCCCACTTCCTGGGCGAGGTAGGCGCGCATGTTGGCCACGTCGTCCTCGATGTCGGCCTCGACTTGGATGTGGGTGCCCCCGCCGGCGTAGACCACACCCCCGCTGATGGCGGTCGCACCGCCGCCCCCGAAGGCGTCGAGGACGGTCACGTCGGCGCCAGCGTCGCAGGCCTCGATGGCGGCGCAGGCACCGGCGCCCCCGAAGCCCACGATCACGACTTCGGTCTCCTCATCCCAGCCTGGGCTCATTCACTCACCGCCTTCGTAGGCCGGGAGCATAGACTTCGACCCGTCTGGAGTCGTCGTGGTCCATCTCCTCAGCCCGGGCACGCCGGGCCAGGCCACCGGCGGCTACCGCTACAACGACCGGTTGGTGGCTGGGCTGCGTGCGCGAGGCCACCGCGTCCAGGTCCACGTGGTGGATGGGGCCTGGCCGGACCCCGCCCGTGCGGTGCGGGTGAGCCTGCCGCCGGGCGAGCCCGTCATCGCCGATGGCCTGTTGGCCTGTGGGGTGGAGATCGAGGGCGGGCCCGTCGTGGTGCTGGTGCACAGTCCTCTCTTCCGGGAGCAAGGACCGGGCTGGTTGGCTCGGGAGCGAGAGGTGCTGCGGCGCGCCGAGGCGGTGGTGTACACCGGGCCCCAGAGCCTGAGCGACCTCGGTGTGGACGGGGTGATCGTGGCTCCTGGGGTCGCGCGCGAGGCTGCGCGACGGCGACGCACGGGCCCAGGCGCGGCGCTGCTGTGCGTGGCGAGCCTCATCCCTCGCAAGGGGCACCTGGTGCTGCTGGAGGCCTTGCGTCGGGTGGGCGGTGGGCTGCATCTGACCTGTGTCGGAGGCGACAGGGACCCGGGGCATGCCGCACGGGTCCGCGCTGCTGCGGCGGATCTGCCCGTCCGCTTCGTGGGCGAGTGGGCCGACCCCTCACCCTGGTACCGAGGGGCCGATCTGCTCGTGCACACCGCGGCCTTCGAGGCCTGGGGCATGGTGATCGACGAGGCCCTTGCCCACGGCTTGCCGGTGCTGAGCACACCCGCTGGGGCTCTGGCTGCAGGACGGCGCGGCGCGCAGCTGGTGCCTGCCGGAGATGTCGCTCAGCTGGCGGCCGCACTCCAGGCCTGGCGTGACCGGCCGGCGCTCCGGTCGGCGCAGTGGGGGGCGGCATGGACGGCGCCCCGGCGCGGGTGGGACGCGGTGGTGAGCGAGTGGGAGACCGTGCTGCGCGGCCTCAGCTCCGCGAGTCGATGAAGAGCGCGACCCCGCCCGGAAGGGCGCCAAGGAGCACGCTCATCCCGTAGGTGGCCGACAGGGCCACGGCGGCCTCAGGGGTCCAGCCAAAGGCCGGCAGAAGCGCGGCGGCGCTGAGCTCGCGGGGTCCCCAGCCCCCCCAGCTCAGCGGCAGGCTCATGGCCAAGAGCAACAGCGGAACGACCGACCACAGGGCCGGTCCGAGGTCGGCGCCCAGAGCGCGGCCGCAGAGGTGGAAGCCCAGCAGGAGCGTGGCCAGGAGGGCGGCCGACAGGGCCCCGTGGGCCAGCAGCTGTGGGCCAAGGGCCGGAACGAGCCGGTGGCGCAGCACGGCGATGAGGACGATCATGCCGAAGATCACCAGCCCCACGGCCACCAAGGTGCCGGCGGGACGCCCGGGCCAGGCCAGGAGACCGCCCACGGTCAGCAGGCAGAGAGCGAGCAGGCCGAGGCCTCGATCCACCAGGGCCGCACCGGTGGCCAGGCCGAGCCCGCGGCGCCGCTGCCGGATGACCCTCCCCACGTCGCCAGCCACCCCGCCTGGCAGGATCTGGTTCAGCAAGGTGGAGAGTGCGTACTCGGTCAGCGCCTCGACGCGACGCAGCGGTGCCCCGAGGGCCCCACTCGCCAGACGCCATCGTTCGGCAGCAAGGGCCACCTGGAGGGGCCCGAGTGCGGCAGCGGCGAGGAGCCAGCCGAGGTGCAGACCGGCGAGGTCCGCGAGGATCTTCGCCCCGTCCAGTCGCCAGGCGAGCACGCCGAGGAGCCCGCCGGAGACCAGGACGCCGCCGGCGGCGCGCAGCAGGGGTCGCCGCTCAGCCAAGCGACCCTTCGTAGCTGGCCCAGGCCACGTCGCTTTCCTTCAGGGTGATCTTCATGGACGTCAGCCCACGTCCCAACACGCCCTCGTCGATGCGGGCGGCCAGCAGGCGCCAGATGTGGGCGGCGAGGAACTCGGTGGTGGTGTTTTGGCCTTCGAAGACCTCGATTTCATCGAGGTTCTTGTAGTTCATGGTGGCCAGGGCCTGCGCGAGGATGCGGTGGGCGATGCCGATGTCGACCACCAGGCCGTCGTCGTCGAGCTGGGGTCGGGCCAGCTCGAGCTCGGTCACGTAGGTGGCGCCGTGGAGCTCCTGGGCGGGGCCGAAGACCTCTCCCCGGAAGGAGTGGGCGATCATGAAGCGGTCGCGGACGGTGGGGCGGAACATGGGTCCCTCAGTTCGTTCAGTAGGTGATGCGGTGGCAGAAGCGGCCGGGCAAG
>JAERSX010000222.1 GCA_016845285.1 Deltaproteobacteria bacterium
GTGCTGGTGGGATGGATGATCAACGGCACCGTGACCATCGGCAACCACAGCGATGCCCAGGTGGTGATCCCCGAGAACCGCATGAAGCACGGACAGCACTTCGCTGCGGCCGACTACTTCTCGCTCAAGGTTCGGGGCAAGCGGGTTCGTGCCGGTCGACTCCATGACCAGGACGCTCAGCTCTACAGCGCTGGCGAAGCGGTGGACGAGACACGCTCCAGCCGTGACCTGCGCCTGGTGGTGGTACGGCGGGACGCCGACGGTGAGGAGGACTTCGAGGTTCCCCTGGCCCTCGGCCTCAACGACGGCCTGCCCGATCCGCGCGCCCGCCTGCTCTCCATAGGCCTCGAGGACCGCGTGGTGCTCGCGCTCTTCACGCGTGGCTTGCCCCTGGGCACGGGACGACCCATGGACCTCGGCCCCATCGAGGCCACCTTCACCTACGACGGCAACAACATCCAGGTGGCGCACTACCTCGAGAGCTACCGCTCCGGCGACGGCTCTCCCATGCCCTTCTTCGTGTCGCAGGGAGGCCAGGCCTTCCAGACCATGCCCGAGGATGGCCGCGCCATGACGCTGCAGCCCGGAGACAGGCTGGTCGCCGGCATCGCGATCTTCGAGGTCCGCGGTTGAGAGAGCGACAAGAGCATCGTCGTGAGGACGTCGTATGAGTGGCCGCTTCACCGTCGGCGTGGTCTGCACGCGCGGCATCGGCCCCGAGCGCGGAGGCCGCGAGGAGAACGAGGACAATTACCTCGTCTGCCGGGAGGGCCAGGCCCGCTACCGGTCGGGTGCTCGGGAACAGATGGACCCCACCGAGGGCTCAGGACTCATGGTGGCAGTCGCAGACGGTATGGGCGGCCACGCCCACGGAGACCTGGCGAGCGAAGCGGCCGTGCAGGCGCTGGCGAACTTCTACGGCAAGGGACGCGAGGTGGATCCAGAGGGGGCGCTGCATGCCTTCGTGCTCCAGGCCCACCGACGGCTTCACAAGCGCCTCGCCGAACACGGACCCGTCAACAGCGGCACCACCCTGACGGTGGCATGGGTGCTGGGCGATCGCGCCTACTGGGTGCACGTGGGCGACAGCCGCATCTACCACTACCGAGACGGCACGCTGACTTGTCTCACCCGCGACCACACGCGACGTGAGTTCGCCGCGCGCGACGGCCGCGAGTACCTCGGTGCGAAGAACTTCCTGGTGCAGAGCTTCGTCTTCGGCTCACGCGGCCTCGGCCACGACGAGGACCTCCGCATCGACGCGGGCACCGACACCGGGGCCTGTGAGCTGGCCGTGGGCGACCGCCTGGTCCTCGTGACCGACGGCGTGTCGGGTGTGGTGCCCGACCACCGGATCCGCGACGCCATCCTCGAGGCACCCGAACCCGCCGCCTGCGCGACGTGGCTGGCGGAGCGCTCCATGGCCGCCGGGACCGATGACAACATCACCGCCGTGGTGGTGCGGGTGGATCGCCTGGACATGTTTCGAGCAGACTCGCGTTCCTACGATCTCTGGGACGACCCACTCGCCGATACCGACGACCCGGGCCCCGCCAATGGGGGACAGACCGGGTGACGCGCTTGCTGGGGTCCCTGCTGCTGGCCTCCTCGGCGCTGACGGGCTCCCCTGCCCGCGCGTCTGGAGATCCCGCACGCCCCGCCGACGCCGTGGTCCTCGAGTTTCCCGGGGCAACCACCGGCCCACCCGCCCGAACCTGTGCCGAGGATCGGGCACGGTCCGACGCCGCCAAGCGCGGCGCCGAGTACGTCGCGCCCCCTCCCATCGACGTCCCGCAGAAGCCTCCTCGGGTCACCCAGCCAGACCCCGACTACGCGGCCATGAAGCAGCTCGTGCTGAGCGGCACCAACCTCACCCTGGCGCAGCTCCCAGGCGCTGAGCCCGAGAACTTGCCCCTGCAGCCCATCGAGGGCGACGCCGACACCTTGGCGACCATTGCAGCGGTCATGCAGAAGGCTGCTGCCGGCGAGCGGGTGCGCCTCAGCTTCTACGGCGCCAGCCACACCAGCGCAGACTGGTGGACCGGAGAGGTACGCCGCGTCCTCCAGGACCGCCACGGCGACCTCGGCCACGGCTTCGTCTTTCCGGCAGCGCTCTACAAGGGCTACCGCGGTCAGGACATCAACCTCTGCCGCACCGATGCCTGGACGTCGGAGTGGGTGGGCAAGCGGAGCGGCCGAGACGACGGCTTCTTCGGGCCCGGCGGCGCCAGCCTGTCCTCGTCCGACCCCGAGGACTTCGGCTGGATCCAGACCACCAACACCAACCCGCACGGACGCCGGATCACACACCTCGAGATCTTCAGCCTGGCCCATCCTGGCGGTGGCGGCATGAAGATCACCGTCGATGACCAAGAGCCCGTGATCGTGGAGACGAAGCACGAAGAGGTCTCCTTGCTGCGTCACAAGGTGATCGTCCCCGAGGGCCCCCACCGCATCGAGCTGCGTCCCACGGGCACCGGCGAGCTGCGCCTGTTGGGGGTCTCCGCCGAGCGAGAGGGCCCCGGGGTGCTCGTCGACGCCATCGGTATCCGTGGACGAGAGGCGCGCACCTGGCTCGACTGGGACGACCGACTCTTCGGGCCCGGGCTGGCTGCCCTCGATCCCGACCTGGTGGTGCTGGCCTACGGCACCAACGAGGCCAACGATCTCAACTACGACGTGGAGCGCTACGAGGCCGATCTGGCCGGCGTCCTCGAGAAGCTCCACGGCGCGGTGCCCGGTGCCGCCTGCCTCCTGGTGGGCCCCAGCGACCGGGGCAAGAAGCTCGGCCGCGACGTCTACGCCATCTGGGATCGCACCCGGCCCTTCGCCGAGGCCCAGCGGAAGGTCGCCCTGGCCCATGGCTGTGGCTTCTGGGACTGGCAACAGGCCACGGGCGGCGAAGGCTCCATGGTGGCGTGGTCCCTGCTGAAGCCACGCATGGGCGCCAAGGACCTCATCCACTTCAGCGCAGCCGGCTACCGCTGGAGCGGACGACAGCTCGTCGAGGCCCTCGACACGGTGGCAGCCGGCCAGCCCTGAGGCGGCTCAGCGCCCCAACACCTCGAGGGCCAGGTCTGGGCGATCGGTGATGATGCCCTGCACTCCGATGTCCACCAGGCGCCGCATCTCCTGGGGGTCGTTGACCGTCCAAGCCAGCACCCGGTAGCCCTTGCGTCGCCACCGCTGCACGTTGCCACGTCTGAGGATGGCTGCTTCGGCCACGAGCAGGTCGGCCACCGCCTTGCCGTTGAGCAGCAGGTTGCGCAGGACGAACTTCTCCAGCCGGTTCAGGTCGGCGCCATCGAAGGAGCCGAAGAGCTGCCCGCGGCGGATGTCCGGGTTCTCGGCCCTCACCGCCTCGAGCAGGTACGGATTGAACGAGGTCACGAAGACCCGATCGACCAGGCCCGCC
>JAERSX010000223.1 GCA_016845285.1 Deltaproteobacteria bacterium
CGCCCGAGTGTGGAGGTTCAGCGCGTCATGGACATCGTGCTGCGCGTGGAGGACGGTCTCGTGGGGCTCTTTGCCCTGGTGGGTCTGGCCATGGTGGGGCTGCTCGCGGTGATCGTGGGGCTCGACTGGCGGCTGCGCGCCGAGGAGCGCGTCTTGTTGGACCGGCTGGGCGCGCCCCGCTGGTGGATGGCGGCCCTCGTCGCTGTCGAGCTCGCTCCCATCGGGGTAATCGCCGCATTGTTGGCGGTGGCCCAGGTGGGGGGAGCCCGCTTGTTGCTCGCCCGACTCCTTGTGGGAGGTTGAGATGACCCTGCTGCTGTTCACCGCGCTCGCCTGCACGTCGACGCCCCCGCCCGAGCCGCCATCGCCCCCCGTGGTCATGACCTTGTCCGTCCCGGTCGACTACGCGGTGCGCCGCCTGGTGCCCTCGGGGGTCACCGTGGAGCTGGTGCCTCCGCCGGATGCAGATCCAGGTCACTGGCGACCGTCCGCCGATGCCATCGCTGCCATGCAGGAGGCCGATCTCATCGTGGCCAACGGGGCCGGCTACGAGGCCTGGACCGGCACCGCCAACCTCCCTGCGGCGCGTCTCCTGGACAGCAGCGCAGGGATCGACCTCCTTGCTCAGGTGGCCAAGAGCCACCAGCACGGGCGCGAGGGGGAGCACAGCCACGGCGAGGTGGACGCCCACACCTGGATGAACCCCACCACGTACGCGAGCCAGGTCCGGAACATCGCCTCGGGTCTGGGTGGCCTGTCCGGTGTCGACGCTGCGGCGGTCTCGGCTGCGGCCGATGTCCTCGTCGGCGAGCTGACGGCCCTCGACACCGCCCAGGCCGAGCGTCTGGCTGCCCTGGAGGGGGTCGAGCTGGCCACCAGTCACCCCGCCTTCGGCTACCTGGGGCGGCGTCATGGCCTGAAGCTGGCCGACTTCGACCTCGACCCCGAGGCGGGCCCCAGCGAGGAGCAGCAGGCAGCCCTGGCGGCCTGGGCCCTCGACAGGTCTCCGGCTGTGCTCTGGTGGGAGGCGGCTCCTGCAGCTGGGGCCGCGGCGGCGGTGCCCGAAGGCATCGTGCAGATCGTGGTCGATCCCCTCGAGCAGGGGGCCTCCGGCGCCTACGACTACCTGGCCCAGTCGCGCGCCAACGACGCGGCCTACGCCGAGACCGTGGCCCTCTTCTCGCCGCCCTCGGAACCAGAGGAGCGGTAGACGGCCGTCCCCCCTCGACTCACCACCCGTGAGGGGTGCCAGAGCATGGGGTCCACGTCGGCGAAGATCTGCCACCGACCCTCGCGCTCGGCGAGATGCGAGAGGTCGAGCTGTCCGCTCTCGAGCTCGTCGGCCAGGCGGGTCAGGGCGAACACGTGCTCGCGTGTGCGTCGCTCGGCGTAGCCCACCGAGGTGTCCATGGTGAGGATGAAGGCCCAGTCGCTGGACTGTGCGAGGAGCAGCTCGCGGGCCGCTTGGCGCAGCGCCCTCATCACGTCGGGATCGTGGTCTTCGCCGAAGCGCTGCACCAGGCCAGAGAGCCGGAGCTCCGCCTGATGGAGGTGACGGTAGATCCAGCTGTTGCGACCGTTGATCCACACCTCGTAGGTGCTCTCTGCGCCCCAGGTGGAGCGGGCTGGCACGGTCACCTGGTTGACGGGTTCCTGCGCCAGCCAGGCCGAGGGGTGGACGAGGGTGACATCGGTCTGCTCGGCGGCGGCGCGAAGCAGGGCTTCGAGGAACTGGGGCCCCTCGGCCCACCAGTGGCCGTAGAGCTCGGCGTCGTAGGGGGCCAACAGGTGGGCGGCGCGGCCCGTGTGCTCGCGGAGTCGCGCGAGCTGGGCGCGGCGGGCGGCCAGGAAGTGTCGGGCGTGGACCTCGGCGCGCGCAGCCGCTGCAGCGGGTTCGTAGGGCTCTTTGTCGTCGAGGCCGACCTTGCCCGTGATGCGGTGCAGCTTGATGCCGAGGGCCCGGCGAACCCCGTCGTCGTGCAGGTAGGGGCGGACGGTCTCCAGGGGGAGATCCCAGGCCACGTCTCGGTAGAATTCTCGGTAGGCCGGGTCGCCGGGGTAGCCCTCGTCGGCAGACCACACCTGCCGCGAGCTCTCGGCGTCGCGGCCGAAGGCAGCCACGCCGGCGGGGGTCATCACCGGACGGTTGGTGCCGAGCTGGGCGGGGGGACTCGCTTCGTGCAGCGCACGATCCTCGAGACAGCACCAGGCGATGCCGGCGGATGCGAGGTGGGCGTCCACCCCTGGAGCCCAGGCGCACTCCGCGAGCCAGATGCCCGTCGGACGGCTGCCGAAGTGTCGGGCGTGGGTGCGGCATGCGAGCTCCACCTGGGCGTGCCGGGCGGCATCGGTGGCCATGAGCGGCAACAACCCGTGGGTGGCGGTGCAGGTGATCAGCTCGAGCTGTCCCCGCTCCGCGTGGTGTCGGAAGCGCGGCAACAGGGCGCATCCCCACTCGTGCTCGAAGTGCTGGCTCACGCTCAGGAGCTCGGCGAGGGCGTGGTCTGCGGCTCGGGCACGAGGCCCGCCCACCTCTCGGTCCGCCACCTCTGTGGCCAGGGCCACGAGCTTGCGCAGTCGGCGCGCCGCCCGCTGCTGGAGCAGGGGATCTGCCAGCATCTCCGCGAGGGGTGGCGTGATGGACATGGTGAGCCGGAAGGGCACCGCGTCGGCCTCGAGGCGGTCCATCATGCGGAGCAGCGGCACGTAGGTCTCGGCGATGGCCTCGAAGAGCCAGTCCTCCTCGAGGAAGTCGGGGTGTTCGGGGTGGCGGATGTAGGGGAGGTGCGCGTGAAGCACCAGCGAGAGGGCACCGAGGGACATGGTTCTTCCTGGGAGGGGAGACGGGCTCAGGTGGACCAGGCGCGGGCCGGGGAGCTCGAGGTGGGGCTGGCGCCTGGCGCGACCCAGCGGGACCTGGGCGAGGGAG
>JAERSX010000224.1 GCA_016845285.1 Deltaproteobacteria bacterium
GTACCGGACTCCGCGGATCTGGGCGAGGCGGCAGCCCGAGGGATGTCGCCGGAGGACGTGCGCTGGGTCTTGGTGGGAGATGCCATGGCCATCGACCTCGCCCTCGCCGATGCCGGCCTGACGGTCGACCTCATCTGGTCACCGAGCTCTGCAGCTGCACCACGCGGCCCGCAGAAGGGGAGGGCCAGCGACTGAGGCCCATAATCGGGACCGTCCGGGTTGGGGCTGGCGTCGACGCCCGCGGGTTCAGAGGCTACCTTGCGCGCCGCGCTGCGAGGCTCCGATGCACGTCCTCCTCCTCCTGTCTGCCGCCAATGCCTATGAGTCTGAGCCTCAGGAGGTGATCGTCTCCGACACGGCCGAGCTCTTCCAGAGCGCGGAATTCGACACCGACTGGCTGCCTGCGGACTCACCCATCGCGGTCCGCTTCCAGATCATCGCCGATGGTGGCGCCTGGGTGTGGATGGAGGGCACCAGCAACGTCACGTGGCCCGAGGCCCTGACCCTCGACTTCGTCGGAGATCCCGGCACCGGCGAGCTCGTGGTCGACAGCCAGATCGACGCCGTGACCTCCGTGAAGTTCGACATCGACATCTACAGCTACGAGGCCGAGGTCGACCGGCGAGAGATCGAGAACATCACCGGCGCCACCACCTTCGATCCTTGGCTGTTGCCCGGCTCGCTCGAGGACTACGCCGAGACCACATTCTCCGGCACCCCCACCGAGCTGCTCTCCTACACCTTGGGTGTGTTCACCGGGGTCGACCTCGTGTTCACCGCCGACATGGTGCCCACCAGCTCCACCATCATGGAGGGTGTGTCCTGGGGCGTGTTCGACGGCTTCATCGAAGAGTATGGACAGACCGTCCTCGTCGAGCCCTCCGGCGCCCCGGTCGAAGAGCTCGAGGCCACCTATGTCGCCACCTTCGACAGTACCTACGACCTGGTCTTCACGCCCTATGTCGAGGTCTGCATCGACATCCTCGGTTGCTACGAGCTGGCCAGCTTCGACATCGAGCTGCCCATCAGCTCGGACTACTTCGAGCACGAGTTCCCCTTCAACGAGCTGGCCTTCCCCCTGCCGCTGTTGAGCACAGAGGTGGATGTCTACGACTTCGGGGAGATCGAGCTCGGACAGATCGCCAACCTCGAGGTGCCCATCAGCAACGTGGGGGAGATGGACCTCGAGGGTGAGGCCTTGGTCATGGGTGACCCGGACTTCACGGCCTACCCGGACTACTTCCTGGCTGGACCTGGCTACGCCGATGGCGTGGTGGTGACCTTCGCCCCGACCGCTGCGGGTGCCTTCGAGGCCTCTCTGCTCCTACGTAGCAACGACCCCTTCACCCCGGAGAAGGAGATCCTGCTGACTGGCCTGGCCGTCGATCCCGACGACGCGGGCACGGGTGAAGGTGAAGAGGGTGCCACGACCACAACGGTGTCCACAGAGCTCAAGGGGTGTGGCTGTTCGGCCTCGTCCCCCGAGGGCACACGTGGCGCGGGCTTGCTCGCGGCCTTGCTCCTGGGGCTGGGTCTCACGCGCCGGCGGAAGGCCCTGTGAGGTAGGCTGGAGGTGTGCCCCGGCCCCTTCCCGAGGTGAACGCAGCCGCCGCCACGAGGCGGGGGTCGCTCCATCGCGAGAACGAAGACGCCTTCCAGGTCTGGTCGGAGTCGGCCCGCGGCGTCATCGAAGAGCGCGGGCGCTTGTTCGCCGTCTGCGACGGGGTGAGCACCGCGGGGGCCGGCCGCATGGCGGCCAATCTCACCTGTGAGCGACTGAGTCAGTTCTTCGAGGACGGTGTGCCGCCCAACCTCGACGCCCTCATCGAGCTGGTGAGCGAGGTGGACTGGGAGCTCCGAGGGAGCGGCACCGGCGCGGCGTGCACGCTGTCCGCGCTCTGGCTTCATGGCTGGACCGCGCATGTCCTCTGCGTGGGCGACTCGCCCGTCTACCGCCTTCGCAAGGGAACCCTTCGGCGCGCCGAGGCCACGGCGCAGGGCAAGGGCAAGCGCCTGCGAGCCTACCTGGGCATGGGGCCCAGCGTGGCCGACGTGCTCTGTGTGACGTCGTGGCGAATGGTGCCTGGTGACGTGTTCATGGTCGCCAGCGACGGCGTCACGAATGTGGTCAAGGAGGAGGGGCTACGTCTGGCCTGGGAGCGAAGCCACGACCCGGACCGCTGCGCGCAGCAGCTCATCAGTGCGGTGGCCTCTGGCGACGGCGAAGACGACGCCACGGCCGTGGTCGTCGAGGTGGGAGGCGTGGACGTGCAGCCTGGCGCGACGCCACCACAGGAGGCTCCCGATCCCCCCGAGTACCTGGCGATCTTGGAGGAAGACACGGGCTCGCTTTGAGCGACACTGCACGACGACACTGCACGACGACGCTGCACGACGACGCTGCATGACGACCGTGCTGTCCTCGGCCTCATCTGCCCTGCGATAGGCTGCCGCCGCCCTGGAGGCACCATGCGCGTCCGACCGATGACCGCTCCCGTCCTGGCTCTGCTGGCTCTCGGGTGCAATGAGTCCGAGCCACAGCACCCCACACCGGGGGCACCCACGGCTGGCCAGGCCCCTGCCATGGCACCGCCCATGGACATGGTGCTGAAGAGCAGCCGGATCGTGGACCTCACCCACCCCCTCGCCAGCGACATCCCGTTCTTCCCGGGCGGCGTGGCGTTCCAGTCCGAGGTTCTCGCTACCCTCGAGCCCGACGGC
>JAERSX010000225.1 GCA_016845285.1 Deltaproteobacteria bacterium
GTCCCACGGCCTGGCCCGGCGCGGAGGCCCCCACCCGCGTCCCCGATGCCACGCCCGGTGTCGACGAGCCGCTGTTGCGGGAGCTCGGATACCTCGACTGAGAGGAGGGGGTCTCCTCGACGAGGATGTCGACGAGGACCACGTCGATGGGGTCCTACGTGGCGGAGACCACGGCGCCTTCGACGTGAGCTGGAGCGTGCGCGGGGTGTCGGCAGGGTGCCTGCTCGTCTCTCGGCTCTGGCTGGCCTCGGGTACGTCCAGCTGGGGCTCGTCGGGTTCGACGTGGGATCTGGTCACGGCCGTCCCCGATCCCTTCGACCTCCTCCGTTGTCCAGCATGGGCGTGGTCGCGCTGCTGATGAGGCCTGTCCTCTGCGGCCCTCAGCCGTCCTCGCAGGCCTTGTCGCTGTCTGCGTCCCAGTCCTTGAGCCCGTTCAGGACCGTGCGCTGGGCGAACTCGTCCTCGCCCGAGAGGGTGCCGAACTCCGCCTCGCGCCACATCACCACCACATGCCCGATGTTGCCCTCGGCACGCTGGTAGTAGAGCTCGCCGCGCCAGTCCTGGGGATAGGTGTGGTCTTCATGTTCCATGTCGGCGGGCTCGACCATCAGGCGGCGGGTGATGAGCACCGGCCCGAAGGGCGTCTCCTCGTCGGAGAGGTCGGGGATCCAGCGGCCCGCGCCGTCGTTGTCGGCCACGTAGTCGATGTTCAGCAGGCCGCTCTTGAAGTGGAAGACATCGAACCATGAGGCGGTGAGTTCCTCTCCGCTCTGGAAGGCCGGCACGTCGCTGATCCATTCTCGGTCGAAGGACTCGTAGGTGCCATAGGTGCCCACCTGGTCCTTCATGGTCACCAGCTCCACCATCTGGTCCATGTCGCATGCCACGTTGTTGACCATGTAGAGACCCACGGCGTCGGCGGGGTCGGCGTGGGTGTAGCCGGTGCGGTCCACGTCCTCCTTGGACAGATCGTCGATGGTGCCGTCCTGGTAGGCGAGCACTCCGTCCTTGTCTTCTTCGAGGAGTCCGTCGAGGTTGCGCACGGCCTCGGCCATGGTCTCGTCTTCCGCGTCTTCGAACTCGGTGAAGAAGAACTGGAAGAGCGACTGGAGCTCCTTGGGGGCGGGCTCGATCTTGCGGCAGCCCGATGTCAGCGGAGCGATCAGGGCGGCGGACAGAGCCAGCTGCGAGACGCGCATGGAGACCTCCAGCAGGCGGGCTAACCAGCGGACGGGCGGTGCAGGGCGGCGCGGACACTTGCCCCGACCTTGTCACCGGAGTCCTGTGGCGGGCTCTGACGGTGGACGGGGCGGAGGGTGGTTCCTTGGTGGCTGATCTCTTGGGCCCATGGCGTGGCGACGTGTGCGTTGCCCTCCTGTGTCGCGCTCTTGCCTCATCCCCGACGGTCGGTCTGGCGCGTCGGGTGAGATGTGGGGTAGACGGGGTGTGGTCTTGGGCAGTGTGGGTCCAGTTGGCGGCATTGAACCATGTGTTTTGTGATTTGTGCTGTGGTTGTGAAGCTTGCCTGGGATCTCCCGACCAGCCCTGGTCTCCGAAGCTCCCGGGCTGCGGATCGTGAGGTCCGAGAGCGCTGGAGTGGCTGTGGATGCTCACTGGAATGGCCGATTTGACTCAGTTCAGCCTCATTTTGAAGAGGAGCGCACTCCGTATGCGGGAAATTCTCCCGTTCGGCCACGCGGTGGTAGGCTGTCCCCAGCGGCAATTTACGAACTTTGAGGGTCGGACTTGGGCACTGAGACCGAAAAGTCGGAGGCGAAGCGGCGGAGTGACTTTCGTGCCGCCCTCAACCAAGGGGTCGGGCTGGCCACATTGGTCATCAGCTCGATTGGGTTGTTGTCTGCGAGGAACGAACCCTACTTCTGGCACTTGTTCGTTCTGTGGATTGCCATTGGCACCGTCGGTGGTGTTCTCGGCTACCTGTGGCAGCGGCCGAATATCGACCAGGGTCGCCTGATCCTGGCATCTGCGTTGAGCTTCGTGCCGTTGAGCAGTGCCATGGTCTTTTTGGATGGTGGCCTGGCCTCGCCGCTGTGGCTACTGCTCTTGGTTGGCGCGCTGTCTTCTGCGTTTGCAATCCACTCCGTGGTGTACTTCGCGGTCTCTCTGTCTGTTCTCGGCATGGTCTTCTCCCTCTGGGGGCCACTGCTGCTGACCCACGGCGTTCGGTTGGAAGATGGGCTTCAGGTTGCAGTCCGCTGCGTGACCCTCATCTTCGTCTGGATGATCACGCACCGCATTGTCCGAGCTCAGGCACGAGATGCATCGGCAAGACTGGAGAGTGAGCGAAGTGAACGGCTCGTGCTCGAGGAGGCAGCCATACTGCGTGAGCGGACAGGTCAGCAGCGCAAGATGGAGGCCCTCGGACGTCTGGCAGGAGGAGTGGCTCACGACTTCAACAACCTGCTCACGATCATTCTGAGTGTTGGCGATGGACTCAGGGAGAGCGGCGGTGAGGTTGGGCTTGACATGGAGGAGATCCAAGATCTGATCGACGCAAGCGAGCAGGCGGCTGCGCTGACCCAGCAGCTTCTTCGCTTCAGTCGAGGAGGGACACTCAGCAGTGAGCCTGTCGACCTCAGTGAGTTGGTCCTCGACTCTACGCGGATGTTGATGCGGATCCTTCCGCCCAATATTCGTATATCTTCTGAGGTCAACGCGGATACCCCCGTTGTCCTGGCCGACCGAAATGAGCTCAACCAGGTCGTGATGAACCTTGCCTTGAACGCCCGGGATGCGATTGAATCTGAAGGGGAGATTCGGATAACCATTTCGCAACTTGACCTGAGGGGCGACCTGACCTCGCCAGTGGGTGGCTTGAGTTCAGGCGAATACCTCCAGATTGCGGTGCAGGACAACGGTGCAGGCATGTCCGAAGAGGTGAAGTCGCGGGCGATGGAGCCCTTCTTCACCACCAAGGAAGATGGTCGAGGTACCGGGATTGGGCTGGCTTCTGCCTACACGACCGCCTCCAAGTACGGTGGCTGCGTCGTCCTCGAATCTACCGAGGGAAAAGGTACCACGGTCCGGTTTTTCATTCGCCGTTGGGTGCCAGAGGTCGTCGCTGGAACAGAGGTCTTCGAGAACGAGCTACCAACGATCTCCGGCCCTGTGTCCAAGCCCGTGAGTTCCGGTACAAAGGATTCCATCGGTTCGGGGGCACGAGTGGCTTTCGTCGACGACGAGCCAGGTGTTCGTCGCGTCGTGAGCCGACTGCTGAGGGCCTGTGGATATCAGGTCATCACATACGACAGCCCGATGGCTTTCTTGGATGGTACCGAGGAACATTCCCCGTACGATGCTCTGGTCACGGACATCAACATGCCTGGGATGTCGGGCATCGACCTGGTTCGTTTGCTGGAGAAGGCCGGGCGCGTGCGACCCACTCTGTTCATCTCTGGCTACTTCGGTGATGATCTCGACCTGCAGGGTTTCGGAATGGATTGCTATGGCTTCCTGCAGAAGCCGCTGGTTCGAGAGTCCCTGGACGCTGCCCTTCGTGACTGCATGCGCCGGTTTCAATTGGCACAGCCCGACGGCTCCGCCTCCACGGTCTGACTGGTCCTGTCTCGTTGGGGACTGCACGAAGCAGAAGCTCTGTTCGCCGACGCCTCGGTGCTACTGCTCCAGGCGCTTCCAGGCACTCAGGTACAGAGGGGGGCCGAGCCCCATGCGTGCTTCCTGGAGCAGGCGGGTCCGCTGGCCCTCGTCGAGAGACCGAACGCTTCCGATGGCCTGAAGCATCGCCACCGCCGCGTTCTCGGCCTCGGCAGCAGCCGCCACCGCCTGGCCGGAGCGCAGCACGAGACCCTGAAGCACGCACATGGCGCCCAGCTTCGCGGCGGAGATCACCGGGTCCCCACCGGGGACCTGCGGACCGTCCACCAGGGTGGTCAGGGAGCTGTCGAGATCGTCGAGGGCGGCCTTCAGGCCGTCCAGCCCAGGAGGCTGCGTGGCCATCCGTTCGAGCAGTGCGTTGACCTTGGCGCGGGGACCGGCGTGCAGGGCGTCCACCGCTGCGTTGGCCCCGTCGACACAGGTTGAGCACGAGCCCGGGATGGATCAGGTCGGGGTTGTCGCTGACGGCGTCACGGTTGGTGCTGTACAGGTCTCGCCAATGGCGCCCGCTGCCTGAGTTTCGCTGGGCGATGTCCCACAGCGTAGCGTCCACATAGGTGCGCCCGCACGAAAGTCAAGGTGGCAAGGCGACTACTGTCTGGGCTCCCCGTTCCTCGGTCACCCAATGGCAGACCGCGTCATGTCACCTGGACGAGCCGGCCTCAGGCGGTCGAACCGCCCTGGTTGTGGGGCACGCGCTGAGAGACGTACGGCTCTGTTG
>JAERSX010000226.1 GCA_016845285.1 Deltaproteobacteria bacterium
CCATGTCCATCTTGGAGAGGGCGTCGGGCCCGTTTCCGATGATGTTCACGTCCTTGACGGGGCGGGTCAGCTTGCCGTTCTCGATGAGGTACCCCTGCTTCATGTAGAAGGCGAAGTCGCCGCCGCCGATGTTGACCTGCCCGTTGGCGAAGGACACGCAGTACAAGCCCTTGTCGACGCTCGCGATGATCTCAGCGGGGTCGTAGGGGCCCTCTTCCATGTAGGTGGAGCGCATGCGTGGGATGGGCGCGTGGCGGAAGCTCTGGCGGCGGCCCGAGCCAGTGGGCGTGACGCCGTAGTGGCGCGCGCTCATCTCGTCGTGGAGGTAGCTCTTGAGCACCCCGTTCTCGATGAGCACGGTGCGCTCGGTGGGGTTGCCCTCGTCGTCGACGTTCAGGCTGCCGCGGGCGCCGTCCAGGGTGCCGTCGTCGCAGATGGTCACGTCGGAAGGGGCGACCTGCTTGCCCATGCTGGCTGCGTAGATGCTGACCCGCTTCCGGTTGAAGTCGGCCTCCATGCCGTGTCCGATGGCCTCGTGGAGCAGGATGGCCGAGGGGCCAGCGGCGAGCACGACGGGCATCTCACCCGCCGGGGGCTTGCCGGCGTCGATGAGGAAGGTGGTTCGCGCGACCGCTTCCTCCACGAGCCGACTCTGGCGGTCGGCGTCGTAGTACTCGAGGCCTGCGCGACCGGCGACGTTGTACGTGGCCGACTCTCGCTTGCCGTTCTGGTCGGCCGTGCACCGCATGTAGGCGGCCGTCATGGGGCGCCAGTCCTGGTAGAGCCGCCCGTCGGGACGCACCACCATCACCACCTGGGCACCATCCTGGAGGAATGCTTCGACGCGGGCGATGCGGCTGTCGCGCCCGAAGGCGTCCTGCTCCCAGGCCCGCACCAGGGCGATGCGGGTGGCCATGTCCACTTCGGACCAGGGCTGAGACACGTCGTAGTAGTTGGGCTTGCTTCGCGGCGTGGGAGCTTCGGCGACCCTGCCCGGTGTGCTCGCGGCGATCTCTGCGGCGGAGCGAGCTGCCGACAGCAGTGACTCTGGGGTCAGCTCCTCCGAGTAGGCGTAGCCGACCTGATCTCCCACCATGACGCGCACGCCCATGCCGAGGTCGACGTGGGTGTCGGCTCGGTTGACCCGCCGGTCGGTGAGCTGGACCACGGTGCCGGCGGAGTGCTGGAAGAAGAGATCACAGTCTTCGCCACCCCTGGACAGGGCGGTGTCGAGGATGCGACGCAGGAGCTCCGGCCCGACCCCGAAATTCTCGAAGTAGGTGCCGTCAGCAGCGGATGGCTGAGCGATGGACAAGGGCGCCTCGGCGGTGCGGTGACGCACCATGGATTCGTGGACCGTTCGATCGAGAACCGTCGGTCCTGGTTGACGTAGGCGCTCCCGGGCGCCGGGTCAATGGGTGCGGGCCTCGGCGGCACAGGCGGCGAGGACCTCGGCGCAGGCAGGGCGCGCTTCATGGGCCGAGCGGGCCAGGGCATGCTGGCAGCGAGCCCGCAGCAGGTTGTGGGCGCCTGGCTGGGGATGCTCTTCGCGATCTTCCCGGAAGTAGCTGTTGGCGACGGCGTCTGCGCAGAAGCGCGCGGCCAGCTCGAGACAGATGCGCTCCGGACCGTCGAGGAGGCTGTCGCGCTCGATGCCCTCGGGGCGCGGGCCCGTGTGCCACCACCCCTCGAGGCTGGCGGCGAAGAGCTCGACGGAGAAGCGGCAGGCCGCCGGGTCGTCTTCGCCGGCAGGGTTGCACCAGCTGCGCCAGGCGTCGCCGAGCTCACAGCTGAGCGCCATGGGGCCCAGGGTGTCGAGGTCGATGAGGGCCACTGCCTCGCAGCTGTCTCCCGCCGCGAAGCGGAAGTTGGAGATCTTGAGGTCGCCGTGGCAGGTGCGTTCCGGTAGGTCGAGGGGGCCACTGAATGCGGCCCAGTCGGCCAGGATCTGGGCACCGAGGCTGCGGGCGGGTGACGCCAGCGGGTGCCCCTCGGCGGCGTGCAGGGCCGCTTCGAGCTCCGCCATACGAGCCGGTGTGTCGTGGATGCGTCGCACGGGTGCATGCCTTGGGCCGGCATAGTCGGCGAGGGCCCGGTGAAAACGACCCACGAAGGACCCAGCGGCCCGGGCGAGCTCCGGAGAGGAGACCCGGTGGATGGTGCGGCCGGGGATGTAGCTGAGCATGCGCCAGCACCCGCCGCTCGGCTCGTCGACCCAGAGGGCGCCCCCTCGGGTCGGGAGGACGTGGGGAGCGTCGATGCCGCGGTCACGAAGGTGGGAGGTGATCGCCGCGATGTCGCGATTCACGGTGGGCGCGAAGATGGGATTGAGCCACTGCAACACGGCGTCGGGGCCGTCGCCGATCAGCCAGGTGCCGTTGATGAGTCCTGGATCGGGAGTGGTGCGAAGAGCACCCCCGTCCCGCCAATGGCGCGCCGCTTCCGCGGCCTCCATCAGTCGTCGCCCTTTCCGCCCAGCAGGAGCATCACGATGCCGATGAGCATGAGGAAGCCCGAGAGGCAGCAGCAGGTGCTGGTGGCGAGCTGCCCGTTGCCGACAATGCCTGCGATGAGCACTGCGGTCTCGGGGTCTTCACTGGCCATGAGGTCGATGAGCGCAGTGCTGATGGGCGCCGCGAAGAAGCTGAAGACCAAGGTGAGGGTGAGGAAGACGAGGACGAGGCAGCCGGAGCAACCTGCGATCGTCTTGCCGCTTCCGCCTGAGGCCATGGGGGACTCCGGAGTACGCCGGGAATACTGGGTCCGGGGTGGCCGATACAGCTGCCCCGTAGAGAGGCGGCGAGGGTAGTCGACCGGCTGCAAGCCGGCAAGGATCCCGGGTGACCGTGGCTCCCGTTATGGCTCGTCGGTCTCCCTGGCAGAACGCGCCCGGACGCACTGCCCCCGATGAACCTTCCGACCCAGGTGTCCCGTGAACCGCACTCGAAGCTCTGTCGTCCTCCTCTCCGTCGCCATGCTGGTGGGCGTTGGCTGCAAGAAGAAGCCAGTCGGCGATTCCACGATAGGCGCCACGGTCACCGAGGCCCCGCCCGAGGCCGCCAAGCCTGAGGCGCCTGCCGAGGTGAAGCAGATGATCCAGAACTTCCAGCGGGTCTACTTCGACTTCGACAGCACCACCCTGGCGAACGATGCCCGCTCCGCGCTCGATGACAACGTGGTCATCATGCAGAGCAACACCAACATCCGGATCGAGATCCAGGGCCACGCCGATGAGCGCGGAAGCACCGACTACAACATGGCTCTGGGCCAGAAGCGTGCCGACGCGGTCACCCGGTACATGCAGAGCAAGGGCATCGCCAGCTCGCGCATCAAGGTGGTGAGCTACGGCGAGGAGCGCCCCCTCGACGGGAGCGACACCGAGCGTGCTTGGACCAAGAACCGTCGGGCAGAGTTCGCCATCGACTGGGCCGGCGATGCCCAGGTCCAGGGCACCACCGGCAGCTGATGGGTGGAGGCCGGGGGCTACCTGCTCCCCGGCCAGCAGCCCTCGTTCAGTTCTGGAAGAGCAGCTCGCGGTAGCGCGGCAGCTCCCAGCGATGATCGGCGATGCGAGCCTCGAGGGCGTCGGCCGCCGAACGCGTGGCCTCGAGGGCTGGCATGACGATGTAGGCGAGGGCTCTGGCCTGGTCCGCATCCTCGAGCGTGTGCGCGGCGGCCATGGCCTCGTCGAGCTCGCAGCGTGCGTTGCGGAGGTCGCCCACCATGGCGCTCAGCTCCTTCAAGCTGTTGATGTCGGCTTCGGGTACGTCGCCGATGGCACTGCGGAGGGCGTTGATGTCCACCGCTGCGGCGGTCCGCTCGGCGATGGCTGATGGCATCACGCACTGATCGATGAGGTCGCGCATGACGTCGACCTCGATCTCTACGGTGGTGATGTACTGCTCGAGGTACACGTGGTACCGACTGTCGAGCTCGGCGGCCGTCAGCACGCCCATGCGGGTGAAGGTGTTGATGGCCTCGTCACTCCGGAGCACCTCGAGCGCATCGGCGGCCTTCCGGAAGTGGGGGAGACCCCGGCGCTCGGCTTCTTCGACCCACTCGTCGGAGTAGCCGTTCCCCTCGAAGCGGACGGCCGTGCTCTCCTGGATGGCGGCCTGCACCGCTGCCAGCACCGCTGCGTCACCGCCGCCCCGGGCGTCGATGTCGTCGGCGATGGCGGTGAGCGCGTCGGCGACCGCGGTGTTGAGGACGGTCAGCGGGAAGCTGATCGACTGGCTGGAGCCCAGCGCCCGGAACTCGAACTTGTTGCCGGTAAAGGCGAAGGGGCTGGTGCGGTTGCGGTCGGTGTTGTCGCGGGCGACCTGTGGCAGGCGGGCCACGCCGAGCTCGAGCAGCGCAGAGGTGGAGTCGGCCTCGTGGGTGCGACCCGCAGCCAGGGAGTCGCAGATTCGCGTCAGCGTCTCACCGAGGAACACGCTGATGATGGCCGGAGGGGCCTCGTTGGCGCCGAGGCGGAAGTCGTTGCCGTGGGTGCCGATGGAGGCCCTCAACAGGCTCGCGTGGCGATGCACTCCGAGGAGCACGGCCGACAAGAAGGTCAGGAAGCGCAGGTTCTGGTGGGGCGTGTCGCTCGGGTTGAGCAGGTTGCGTCCACGGGAGTCGGCGACCGACCAGTTGAGGTGCTTGCCCGAGCCGTTGACACCGGCGAACGGCTTCTCGTGGAGGAGGCACTTGAGGGAGTGCCGCGCGGCCACCTTCTCCAAGGTCGACATGACCAGCTGGTTGTGATCGGCTGCCCGGTTGGCCTCGCTGTAGAGCACGGCCAGCTCGAACTGAGAGGGCGCGACCTCGTTGTGCCGGGTCTGAGCGGGCACACCCAGCTTGTAGAGCTCGGTCTCGACCTCCTGCATGAAGGCCAGGGCCCGGCTGGCGATGGCGCCGAAGTAGTGGTCGTCGAGGGCCTGGCCCTTGGGGGCGGGGGCGCCCAGGAGCGTGCGGCCAGCGAGGACGAGATCGGGACGGAGCGCGGCGTAGGCTGCATCCACGAGGAAGTACTCCTGCTCGGGGCCCGCGGTGGCGTTGACGCGGGTGACGTCGGTGTCGCCGAGTTGGTGCAGCACACGCGTGGCCGCCTTGTTGAGCACCTCCATGGAGCGCAGCACCGGCGTCTTCTTGTCGAGCGCGGCGCCGTGGTAGCTGATGAACACCGACGGGATGCACAGCGTGGACCCGGTCTCTCGCTCCATGATGAAGATGGGCGAGGATGGGTCCCAGGCGGTGTAGCCGCGCGCCTCGAAGGTGGTCCGCATGCCACCTGACGGGAAGGAGCTGGCGTCGGGTTCGGACTGGATGAGCTGCGCGCCGCTGAAGGCGGTGATGGGGCGCTCGTCGTCGAACGACAGGAAGGAGTCATGCTTCTCTGCCGTGGCGCCCGTCATGGGCTGGAACCAGTGGCAGAAGTGGGTCACGCCCTTGGTGGCGGCCCAGTCGAGGACCGCCTGCGCGATTCGCTCGGCGAGGCCGAGCTCCAAGGGCAGATGACGCTGCGCCGTGTCCAGGTACTGGCGCACCACATCTGCCGGCAGATGGGCCCGCATCTGGTCGATGCCGAAGGCGTGGCTTCCGTAGTACTCACGAACCGATTGGGGGGAACCATCGGACCCGACCGGACGCGGGAAGGTTCGCGGCTGGCGGGTGGCGGCGGTCTGGATGGCGAGCTGACGTGAATTGGGAGCAGGCATGCGGGGGCTCCTTGGGGAACGCGTGGAACATTCCAGCGCGGCTGAATCGCTATTCAGTGGGCGCTGCCCGGCAAGGAGAATCCCGGTGTTGCAGCTTTCCTCAGTAAAATCAGTCGCTTGTCAGACGCGCTGGAAGCGGTCTTCGGCCGGGCTGGCGCCCTTCAGCAGTCGGGCTCTTCCCGTCGCTGCGAGGTGCTGGAGTAAACGCCACACGAGAATGGAGTCCTCACCGAGGAGATCGCTGATTTCGCTGGCGGAAATTGGCACATCGGATAGGCCAGCCCTTAGCTGGCCGAGTGCCCCCAATGTTTCCCGGGCCGCTCGTTTTCCGGCTTCCACACCAGGCTGATGGTACGCGTTGAGGTCAATCATCTCGGCGTAGATACCCACGGTTCGTTCGAACAGGGCGATGAGAGCGCCGAGTGATCGGGCTCCGGCATCAGGCAGGGTCAGCGTGACGCTGGGACGACCGGCTTCCTTCAGCGCTCGACGGGTGCCCCAGAGGAAGCCGAGCAGGTGGTCGCTGGCGTCGAGTCCGTCCGGCAGCGGGCAGGCTGGACCCGGGTCCAGGGTCTCGATGAAGTGCACGAACACGTCGTCCCGCCCGTCTCGGACCTGTTGGACGAAGGCGTGCTGGTCTGTAGAGCCCTTGTTGCCGTAGACGACGAGTCCCTGGTGGACGACCCGGCCCTGGCGATCGCATCGCTTGCCGAGGGACTCCATCACCAGCTGCTGAAGGTATCGCCCCACCAGGGCGAAGCGGTCCTTGTATGGAAGCACGACGAGGGCCCGGTCGCCGCGACCACCACCGGCAGCAAACCAGCTCTGCGCCAGACGTGCTGCCGGGTTGTGCCTGGCGGGCGCGCGGGTGGCCTGGTCCATGGCGCTGGCCCCCGCCAGCAGGGCACGCC
>JAERSX010000227.1 GCA_016845285.1 Deltaproteobacteria bacterium
GCTCCCGTCGCGCCTCAAGCATGGGATTGGAGAGCAGCGGAGCTGCCGTGGCCGCCGCGTCCACCCCCGCCTGGAGGGCTGCATGCTCGGCCTGGTGACGCGATCCGCTCAGCACCGCGCGCACGAGGTCGACCTCCGTCAGGGTCTCTCCCGCCACAGCCGCACTCCCCACGGCCCAGGCGCCGATGAGGACCACCCTACGACAAATTGTCGTAGGCCAGGTTGTACGACGGGATTCAGGTGGCGGGTTCATCGGCTCGACCACCTAGAAGGACAGGTTGAGCAGGTGCTCGATCTGGTGGTGGATCCAGGGCGTGGCCAGGAGACCCGCAGCCGACAGGGCCACCAACACCACGGCGTCGGCGACACCCAGATCGGGCCGCTCTGGACGGGCTGGCGCCTCCGAGGCCAACAGAGCCTCCACCCGACGCTCCAGGGCACCACCGGTCCAGGACATGGACAGCCGCGGCGCGCTCGCCCCCAGACGGGCACAGCGCAGGAGCGCGGCGGCCACCCCAGATGGATCGCCCGTGACACGGGCAGCCTCCGCATCCGCGCGCAGCTCGGCCCGATCGAGCCAGGCCCGGACGACCCGTCGCGCGAGGGCGGGCGGGGCCACCACCAGCAGCAGGCGCAGGGCCATGAGCACCTGGGGGTCGCGACGCCGCAGGTGGCCGCGCTCGTGGGCGAGCACCGCACTGCGCTCGTCCTCAGCCAACACAGCCCAGAGGCCGCGATCGACCACGAGCGTGGGGCGCAGCCAGCCGTGCAGCAGCGCCAGGGGGGCGTCGAGGTCGACGAGCTGGGGGGCCTGACCACCACCACGACCCAGGGGCTCGGTGAGCAGCCGACCCAGGGCTCGCACGCGCCCGGGTAGCAGCAACGACAGCACCGCGGCTGCGGGCAGGGCCAGCACCACGGCTCGCTCCGGATGGACCGGGCACAGGTGCAGCCAGCTGGGCATCGACTCGAGGCAGTGGCAGGCCAGCACCTGGCCCGTGTGGGGATCCCCTGGCAAGAGCGCTCCCAGGGCGATGGCGACCCCGGCCAGCCAAGGCAGCGCAGCGACGAGGACTGCGGTCCGCACGAGCTCGGCATGGCGACGCCCCACCAGGATCCAGCCTCTCAGGACCACCGTCGACAGGGCCCAGGCAGTCCCGAGGAACATGGCGGCCACCACGACCGGCAGCGCCAGCGCGGCCACGCTCATGGCGTTCCTCGCCGGGCCTTGAGGAGCTTCTCGAGACGCAGGAGCGCCTCGGGATCGGCCCGCTCCATCTGGTCGAGGAAGGCGACGAGCAAGGGCTCGGGGGCACCAGCCGCCCGCTGGAGCACCCGTCCGACCTCGGCGGCCAGGGCTTCCTCGCGGGAGCGTGAGGCGCTGTAGCGCCAGGCCCCGTCGACCTTGGCCCGATCCACCTCGCCCTTGTCGTGCAGACGGTCGAGCACGGTGGCGAAGGTGGTGTAGGCCAGCGCGGGATCGACCTCCTCACGGATCTGCCGCACCGACCACTCCCCACCCCCCCACAGGGCATCGAGCACACGTCGTTCGAGCTTGGGAGAGCGAGCCAAGGAGACCTCTACGACGGATTGTCGTAGACATCGCCGAAGAGATCAAAGGCAGCGACCTAGGGAGGCGTCTGAGCGGCGGCGCCGCAGCTCGGGCAGTCGGTGGCCTCAGCTGACATGGCGCGGTGGCAGTACCTGCACTGACGGGTCGGCTGCACAGCCGTCTCCATGTCGATGAGCACACTCTGGGGATTGCCAGATGCGATGACCACCGCGACGGTCGCGCCCGGCTGTAGCCTCGGGACCTCGATGATCGAGGTGATCCGGCTCACGGTGACCTCGTAGGCCAGGCCCTCGGGAGGCCTCACCTCGAGCTTGATGTACAGCTCCGGGCGATCGTTGACCCGAAGCCCGCTCTCCTTCAGCGACAGGACGGTCGCCTGGGCCGGCGTGCCGGTCTCGAGGAGGCGCGCCTCCGCTTCCTTCTTCTTCTGCGCATGACGCATCAAGACCACCACGAGCACCACCGGCATGGCCGCCGAGAACAACCCGCCGAGCACGCTCACCAGGACCGCGAGCACCGAGCCCACCACGGTGAGCACCGTGACCACGATCGCGATGATCTCGTTGGCACCCATGCTCTCTCTCCAGGATGTCGGTACCTGCAGGCCGCACGGCCTCGCTCGCAGCCTGCATCACCGATGGGCCACACGCTCAGCGCGCCGCCGTGGACTCCACCTTGGCCAGCAGCATCAGATCGAGCACACACTCCTGCTCTCTGTTGTGCTCCTCGGGCTGCAGTAGCTCAGGGAAGGGATGGGTCAGAGACTCGTCGAGGGTGTTGGGGAAGAAGGAGATGGGCTCGCCGTCACTCCGCCGCCACCGCGAGAAGCGATTGACGATGCGGGTGCCGCAGGCACTGCAGAAGGACCGGGTGATGCGCGCACCAGGACGGGTGAAGTCCTTCAAGAGGTCGGCGCCGGCCACGACCTCGAACCAATTCGCCTCCATGATCACCACCTGGTACAGCGGCGCGGCGTGGGCGCGACGGCAGCTGTCGCAGTGGCAGTAGCCACTGAAGTGGGGCTTCTTGCCGACGGGGATCTGAACCTCGTAGCGAAGCTCTCCGCAGTAGCAACGGCCCGTCAGCAGCCGATGCGACAGGAGCGTCTTGGAATGAGGGGACAGGGCCATGGCTCGCTCCGGTCGGGGTCAGGCCACCTCGCGTGACCTTGCCATCGATTCGCGCGATGGTGACACGAGTACCAGGCCGACCACACGGTCCTCCACGAGCACATGGGCCTGAGCGATGTCTTCGAGCGGCAGGCAGTCCGCGACCACCGGGGCGAGGTGGCCTGCCGCCAGCCACGTCGCCAGCACCTCGATGCTCTCTCGGCTCGCCATGGCGACCGAGAAGATGGCACGTTGACCGCCCCCTCGCCTGGTGCGGAGCATGTCGAAGAGCACCCGCAGGCCGAGGCTCAAGGAGAGGTACCGCCCGGTCTCGGTCAGGGCGACACGGCTCTCGGAGAAGGACGTCACATCGGCGATGTCGAAGATGACGTCGAAGCACGCGCCCGCGGTCCGGAAGTCCCAGCTCTCCCGGTCACGGACCACATCGGCGCCCAAGCCAAGCAGCATGTCGCGCTTCCGCTCACGGTCGACGGCGGTCACGTGGGCGCCCAACACCTTCGCCACCTGCACGGCGTACCGTCCCACCCCGCCGCCAGCACCGATCACGAGTACCCGTTCGCCCGGCTGCACCGACGCCGCCTCCTTCAGGAAGTGAAGGGCGGTTCCTCCGCCGTACGGGGCCGCCGCTGCGGTCGCGGCGTCCACGCCATCGGGGCGGTGGGCCACGGCGCCCGATGCCGAGACCACCAGGCGCTGGGCCCAGGCGCCCCACAGAGACTCACCGAAGACGGCGTCCCCCACCGCGAAGCCGGTCACCTCCGCGCCCACCTCCACGACGGTGCCCGCGAAGATCGAGCCCTGGACCTTCCGACGAGGCCCGAAGATCCCGAACATCGCCCGGCCGATGAAGACGGACATGCCCGGAAAGTTCGCCGTGCGAAGCCGGATGTCGCCCGCCGTGACGGGGCTCGCCTCGACCTCGATTCGCAGCTCGTCCGCGCCGAGGGCCGGCTCCGGAACCTCGCGGAGCTCGAGGAGATCAGCCGCTCCATATCCATTGGTCCATGCAGCAATCATCTTGTCCTCCGTGTACGACTTGAAGGTAGCCCCTCACCAATCAACGGGAATCGACGGATCTTGTACATCGGCTATACATTTATGTATGGACTGGCAC
>JAERSX010000228.1 GCA_016845285.1 Deltaproteobacteria bacterium
AGTACCAGGCGGGCACGCTGCCGGTGATCCTGAGCGCCCCCCACGGCGGCCAGCTCACCCCTGACGAGCTCGACACCCGCCCCGATGCCACCGTGCTCCTCGACACCGCCACCCAGGAACTCACCGAGGCAGTCGCCACGGCGCTTCACGACCGAACGGGCCAGCGTCCCCACGTGGTGCTCATGCACCTGCGGCGCGACAAGGTCGAGGCCAACGCGTGGACCATCGAGGACGCCACCGCCGGGCAGCCCGAGGCGGAGGCCGTCTACTGGGGCTACCACGGCTGGGTAGATCAAGCGCGGCATGCCGTGGCCACCACCTATGGCCGCGGTCTCTACATCGACCTGCACGGGATGTCGGCCGACGCCCGCGAGCTGGAGCTCGGCTACCTGCTGAGTGCCTCCACCATGTACGTCGACGACGAGCGCCTCGATCATCCTGGCTATGCCGGGCTCAGCAGCCTCCGCGGCATCTGGGAGGCCCACCTCGACGAGGGCCGGGCGCTGTCTTTCTCGGCGCTCTTCCGCGGGCCCGAGAGCATGGGGGGCCTGCTGGAGACGGCGGGGTTCCTGCCTGTGCCGAGCCCGAGCGCACCGTGGCCCACCGACGAAGACGGTGAGCTCGAGGGCTACTTCGATGGTGGCTACAGCACCAGCGCCCACGGATCGCGAGCGGGGGGCGGCGTGAGCGGGCTGCAGATCGAGCACGCCTGGGACGAGGTGCGAGACACCTCGGGGCGCGAGGCCTACGCCGAGGCCTTGGCAGAGGCCATCGACACCTGGCTCGATACCTGGGTGGATCTCAGCCTGAGCGGGGCGAGTGTGGTGGGCTTCGCCGAGGAAGACGCCGACCTCTGGGAGGCGGGGGAGGCTCACACGCTGTGGCTGGAGCGGCGCGGCGACCTGCGCGAGGCGCTGACCGTCGAGCTGGAGGTCGGTGGCAGCTCGGACCACGCAGATGTCGTGGTGCCCGACACCGTCAGCTTCGTGGCCGGGGAGGCGCGGGCGTCGTTCACCCTCATCCCCAGCGATGACGAAGATGTCGAGGGGCCCGAGGTCCTCGAGCTCTCGGTGTCCCGGTCTGATGCATACAATGTGGGCCCGGTGACGAGCCTGTCGGTCCGCCTGGCGGACGACGAGGTCCCGTCGGTCCGGCTGGCGGAGGACACCCGAGAGCTGACCGAAGGGGAGGCCTGGACCCTGTCGGTGGTCCGCGACGACTGCGCGACCGCGGGCAGCGTGCGTCTCGACGGAGCCGAGGTGGCCTTCGCAGAGGGCGAACACATCGTGGAGGTCGAGCTGAGCGCGCCGGCGGTCGAGGGGCGCAGCCTGTTGGAGCTGACCCTGACCGACCCGGAGGGACTCACGCTGGCGACGCCGGAGACGGTGGTCCTGGACGTGCTGGAGTCAGAGCTCGACGAGGGCCTGGTGCTGCAGGTCGACGGCACGGACTCGGGTGATCGCCTCCTCGACCGTGCGGGCCGTCGGGATGCCTGGCCCTTGCCCTCGGCCGAGGAGGGCCCGGCGGGGCTGACCTTCGATGGCCTCGATGACGCCGTGCTCCTCGACGACACCCTGCTCGCTGCGCCAGCGGAGTCGCTCGGCCTGTCCCTCTGGTTCCGCGCCGCCAGCGAAGGCGCCGGCAACTACCGCTACATCTTCAGCCACAGCGCCACCTGGGCGTCGAGCGCCCTCAACGTCTACCTGACCTCGGCGGGCACCCTGCGCACCGTGTCCACGGGCGCCGATGAGGACTACGACACCGATCTCCTCGACGTGTCCGGCGACTTCTTCGACGACAGCTGGCACCACTACGCGTTGAGCCTGGACGACGGGGTGGCCGAGGTCTACGTCGATGGAGCCCTGGCCGCGACGGCTGCGCGCGGCGTGGGGGGCGTCACCCGCGACGGCTACGTCACCTACGTCGGCGTTCGTCACTCCATGGGTACGTCCACCCACTGGTGGGGCGACCTCGCAGACCTCCGGCTGTACGACGGGCCCCTCGATGCCGAGGATGTAGAGGCCCTGGCCGCCGAGGCGCCCTGAGCGGCTCGTCTGGCCGGTTCGCCCCGACGATAGAGGCGATACAGTCGCGTGGCCAAAGGGGGACAGAGCCATGCTCACCGGCATCATCCACATCGGCATGGGCGACCACGCACTCGCGGAAGCCCGTGCCCTCAACGTCGCCAACCGCGGAGAGGGCGGTGCCTTCAGCATCCGTCAGAAGGGTGACACCCAGGACGTGCTCACCCTCGATGGCACCCGGTTCGATCTACGCGGCGAGGCTGGCTGGCTCGCCTTCGCCGCGTCGCTCGAGCTGGCCTCCGAGGGCACCGCCACCGCGGCACGGCTGCTCGGGCAGGCCAACTCGGGCGCCAAGGACGAGCTCGCTCAGGTCATGAACGTCTACAAGCAAGCCGAGCAGGGCGCCCGCGACATGAAGCGCGTCGTCTTGAGCGGCCACAGCGTGGGCAGCCAGATCTGGGGCGATCACAACGGGCTGCTCCACTTCTCTTTGCTCGAGGAGCTGGCCACCCTGTTCCCCACGGCGGCCGGCCAGGTCCGTCACCTCATGCTCTCCGCCTGCTACACCGGCGGCGAGCGTGGAATGACCCGCTACCGGCGCATGTTCCCGGGGCTCCAGAGCATCTGGGCCTACGCAGGAAGCTCGCCCGGCACCTGGAGTGGGGCCATCCCGCATCTCGAGCGCTGGGAGGCTGCCACGGACTCCGGCGACGGCAGCGCGGTCGCACCGCGGCTGGCAGCGGGCACCCGCAAGGGGGAGTTCGTCGCCACCTGGAACCACGTTCACGGCTACCTGGGAGACGAGCCCATGCCGCTGTGGGAGCTGGAGCAGCACCTGGCCGCCCAGGATGGACTGTTCCAGCGCTACCTGACCGGCGAAGAGCCCGTGACGGACAGCCAGACGGGGCCCCTGCGCGACTACTACGGCCTCGTTCAGCGTGCGTTGTCCCAGCCCGATCTGCCCAACGGGCGGGTGACGGAGCTGGAGCAACGTCGGGATCAGACGATCCGTCTGCTGTACTGGGACACGATCCGCGAGCGCTTCGCTGACGGCTACTCCGCGGTGCTGTCGGCCGGCTACGCCAAACGGGGTGAGCAAGCCTTCCACTTCGCGGGCGCGACCCGGGCCGCGGCGCTGGCCGAGGCACGGCGTCTGGAAGCTGATGGGGCCGATCAGGAGCTCCTGGCTCTGGTGTCGGGGCTGGCCAGCCTGGACAACGACGTGGTGCTCACCCGCTGGGTGTAGTGACAACTCGGTTGCACATCGCTGCACCGAGTGCCGCTCGGCGGGCTACCCTCACAGCACCGAGACGTGCCTGGGTGCGGCTCGGCGAATCCGACGCACACGTCGTAGCTGAGGTCCACATGCCCGAACATCAGCAGGTGCCCCGTTCCAACACGGCCACCAACACCGCCACCAACACCGCCGCAGATTCCACGACCGTGGAGGGCCAGGACCTCGTCGGAAACGACGCGATCCAGGAGGCCATCGCCAGCGGCGACAGCGCGGCCGTGGCCCAGATCGATCCCATCTACACGGGCATCGTGTTCATCGGCATGGGCGACCACGCCCACGACGAGGCCCGCAACCTCAACGCCTGGAACCGTGGCTCTGGTGGGGCCAAGAGCGTGCGGCAGCGCGGCAGGGAACAGGACGTGGTCACCCGGGCTGGGCAGGTCATGGACCTCAAGACCGAGGAAGGACAGAACGCCTTCATCGCGACCCTGAGCCTGAGTCCGGAGCAGGCGGACCGGGCGCTGACCATCCTCCAGGGGACGGGCAGCCGGGCCAAGGACGAGATGGCGCAGATCCTGGAGGTCTACATCCAGGCGGAAGAGGGCCTGCGCGACATGCAGCGCCTGGTGCTCAGCGGCCACAGCGTGGGCTCCCAGATCTGGGGTGACCACAACGGCTCGCTGGACTTCGATCTCTTCATCGAGCTGGCCGAGCTGTTCCCCACGGCCGCCAACCAGGTCAAGCACCTCATGGTCTCGGCCTGCTACTCGGGCGGCGAGCGCACCATGCAGCAGTACTTCGACATGTTCCCGAGCCTCGAGAGCATCGTCGCCTACGACGGGTCTTCGCCCGGCACCTGGTCGGGCGCGCTGGTCCACATGAAGGAGTGGGAGAAGCGCACCGAGGACAGCGACGGAACCGACGTCGAGCGGTCCATGGCGGAAGGCACCCGCAAGGGCGACAAGATGGCCACCTGGAACACCGAGGACGGGTACCAGGGACAGTCACCCATGTCGATCTGGGACCTCGAGAACGACCTTTCCAATGAAGAGTCCACCTTCCAGCGCTTCTACACGGGTGAAGAAGAGGTCGCGAACAGCCAGTCTGGACCCCTGCGCGAGTACTACAACCTCGTTCAGCGCGTGCTGGGCCACCCCGAGACCAGCTCGTCGCGGGCCGCGGAGCTCTCGGTGCGCCGCGACACCACCATCCGGCTGCTCTACTGGAAGGTCATCACGCCCAAGTTCGAGGCCGGGTACAAGACCGAGCTCGAGGCGGGCTACACCTCGGCGGGCCGCACCAAGCCCGACTTCGGCAAGCTCGGCCGTGGCGACTTCATGGCGGAGTACGCGGCCATCGAGGAGCTTGCCGCGGCGAGCAGCGAGGCTGCGGTGGCTGAGCTGCAGCGTCTCGTCGAGGGCCTCGCACAGATGAGCGAAGAGGTCATCCCCACGACCTGGGTCTAGAACGCCCGGCGCTCGGGCCCTACTCGACCACCAGTGCGCCCACCCGGTCGCCCAGACCGGCCTCCAGGGCAGCACGTGCTTCGGCGGGCAGCTCGGCGTCGATGCGCAGGGTCTGGATCGCCGTCAACGCGGCGCCCAGCTTTCGCGCCCCTTCGGGCTCGGGTCGGGCTCCTGCGATGTCGAGGATCACGAGGTTCCCGACGTAGTCTGCCCCTGCGAGAGCCTCGACTGCATAGGCGCCGAGGGCGTTGCCCCCGAGGTCGAGCTCGTGGAGCGACCCCAGCCTGTGGCTGTAGCCGAGGGCGCGGCCACCGGAGTCGCCCAGGCCGCAGGTGTCGAGCTCCAGGACCTCGAGTCGACCGAGATGGTGGCTCGCGGCGATGGCCTTTGCGCCGACGATGCCCAGAGGGTGACCCGACAGACGCAGGCCTCGGCGGCTCTCCAGATGTGCCGATCCAGCCAGCCCTTCCACGTCGGCGGGCCTCAGCTGGGGGGTCGTCTCAGCGGAGAGGTCGAGGAAGGGCGCGTCACCACGGACCAGATCGGGCCCGCCAACATCGGCCGCTGGGGCCGTCCACGCGCGGGTCTCCTCAGCTTCGACGGATGGCGCTGGGGCCACCTGGTCGGCTGCGGTGGCAGAACATCCGAGGGTCAGCAGGAGAGCGATGAGGCGCATGGTGCGAAGGTAGCCCGTCGATGGCGTGGTGGATTCCGGGAGCTGGTTTGACCGGGTTTCAGGGGCACTGTTACCGTCGGCGACGTGAAGGCCCTTGGGCCGGACGGAGGACGGCATGTCGACGGCCGAGCTGGAGGAGCTGGAGCGGCGCCGCGATGAGCTTCAGGCTCGCCTGGAGCGCGAGGAAGCCGAATTGGCGGAGGCGGAGTCGGCCATGACGACTGCCGAGGAGCGTGTCTCGGCAGCCGAGTCCGATCTCCTCGCGCAACAAGACGCCCTGGCAGGTGAGCGGGCGCGCATGGGCGAGCTCGAGGCTGAGGTCGAGGCGGCCAAGGAGGCCGTGAAGGCGGCGGAGGTCGAGCGCGACGAGGCCGCGGCCGAGGTGGAGCGCCTGGAGGCCGAAGAGACCCGTCTCTCCGAAGAGGAGACTCGGCTCGAGGCTGCCGCCGCGGCACACGCTGAGGAGGTCGCCAAGCTGGAGAAGGAGGCGGCCGAGCTGGAGGGCCAGCAAGCCGAGCTCGAGAAGGAGCAGGCAGACCTGGACGCCGAGCTGGAGCGAC
>JAERSX010000229.1 GCA_016845285.1 Deltaproteobacteria bacterium
CGCTTCGCGTGCCGCTCATCGTCCGCTACCCCGCCGTGGCCAAGGCCGGGCATGTGGCCGACTGCCAGGTCTCCACCCTCGACCTGCCCCAGACCCTGCTGGCGTTGCTCTCGCTGGATGACGACCAGGTCCGCTTCGGCCGCGATCTCGGTCCGGCCTTGCGCGGCGAGGACTGTGAGGAACTCCCCGTCTTCAGCACCACGGTGGCCGGTCGCTTCGTGGAGGTGCCGCCAGTCGACCACGCCGTACGTCTCGATGGCTACAAGCTGATCCGTCTGGACCCGGATGGCGAACGGACCAACGCCATGGCGGGCGATGTCTGCTTCGACCTCGCGGCAGACCCCGGCGAGCTCCGTCCCTTGGACATCTGCCCGCCTCGCTTCGAGGAGATCCTGGGCATCGCCCTCTCCGAGGGAGATGGTCCCCTGAGCCCGGCCATGGATGCTCAGACCCGCGCCGCTCTGGAGGCCCTGGGCTACCTCGAATTCGAGGAGGAACACCGCCAGTGAGCGGTGTCTCCCTGTGACTAGGTGCTGTGCTCCTGGGCTGTCATGACCCAGGGGACGACACCGGCGATGATGTCGAGAGGGGTGACTGGCGCTGAGGCTGGTGGGGTGAACGCGGGATAGCCTGGGGACCACTGGAGACCCGATGACGCGCACCATGATCCCTCTCTTCGCTCTCCTCTCGGCCTGCAACGGCAACTTCGGATCCGTGGTCCTCGACGACGACCCCAACACGGAGGCCGATGCCGACACCGATGCTGACTCCGACAGCGACACCGACGCTGACTCCGACAGCGACACCGACACCGACGCCGACTCCGACAGCGACACGGACTCCGACACCGACGCAGATCCCGAGTACATGTACCCGGACTGGATGTCGATGACCTTCTACGCGGGGTACGCCGACGGCGGGCTGCAGGCCTGGTCATCGAGCGGCACGGAGTACCCGCCGCTCGTGATCATGTACCTCGTCGCCGAGGAGTACCAGACCACCGAGGATCCGTACTACCTCTGCGCGCTCTACTGGGAGGCGGAGCTGAGCGGCGCCGACGATGACGAGGCCTACGCCATGGCCCGTGCCTCCTACACGCCGTACTGGCAGTCCGAGGGGTGCGACAACCTCGACCCGGAGATCTACAGCGACGACCCCCTCACCGAGATGGGCATCGACGAGGGGTACGTCTCCTTCGAGGAGATGACCGACACCACCCGCGACACCCTCAACGAGCTCACCGAGAACGACTTCCCGGGTGAAGACGAGGACTACTACTTCGCGGCCGACCTCTCCTTCGGAGACATCGACGATGTGCTCGGCGTCTACGAGGACTACTACCCGGGCCTCCAGCTCTTCTATGCGGCTGGCTACGCCGCCGACGACGACCTGGACTCTGACTTCAGCGAGCAGCTCACGGCTCGAGAGGTGGCCGCGGGTACCACGGGCGTGCTCGTGGGCCAGTCCTTGTCCTACAGCACCGAGTGGTTCTGAGGGCCCGAGACCGCTGGGTGGCCGCCTGCGTCAGGGCAAGCTGAGACGACTCAGGTAGCGTTGGCCTTCTTGGAGTTGGTCTTCGGCTGCCCCGAATTCGTAGAGCCAGACGGCACCTGCCGCTTCCACCAGGGAGAGGTGGGCGCCGGGACGGGTGCTGCCGCATGCGCTCTCTGGAAGCCACCAGCGGTGGGTGCCGGGTTCGTAGAGGAGCAGGGCGGTCTCGGTGCGATCGAGGGGGGCGGTCCACCAGGCCACGCCCACGACCCAGGTGTCGGCATCGAGTCGGCCGAAGCCACGGGGGCGCCACGTGACGGGCCACGGGGTGCTCTCGGCGCCGTCCTCGGACCAGTGCGTCCAGCCGGTGTTGCCCAGGCCGAGGAGCCCGTCACCGTGGGGGCGCAGCCACCGCAAGCCGGTCGTGCTCGGGAGTGGGTCACAGGTGAGCTCCCCGCAGGCGGGCGTCTCCACGCCTGTGCGGGTCGGGACGTTGGGGAGCGCGTCCGACACGGGGAGCACCGAGAGCCGGCCTCCGTCTGGGTCGTCTTGCCAGCGCCACACCTCATCTTCGAGCACCGCGCCAGTCAGCTGATGGCCGAAGGGCTGGTCGGCCACGGAGACCTGCGTGAGGGTGGGCCCTTCGGGGTCCAGGCGCCAGGCCTGGGTGTGGTCATGGGAGGCCACGATGAGGGGGGTGTGGCCAGCGAGGATCGACCAGCCGGTCGCGGCAGGCACGTCTCGGGCCAGGGGAATGCGTGTGGTCTCAGCACCCGTCCAGGGGTCGATGCCCACCAGCTCGACACGACGAGGGCTGAGGTCGAGCGCAGGGGTGGTCTTGCCGGCGGCACCATGCTCCACCACGAAGAACACGGCCTCGTCGGTCCCTGTCAGGGCGCGCACGCGGGCCCGCGCCGCGAAGGCTGGCAGCACCTGTCGCTCCAGGCTCAGGGGACGGGTCTCGTCCTCCAGTGGCTCCAGCGGCACCTCCCACCAGACGTGGTCGCGGAGCCAGGCGCCCTCGGCATCGCTGCGCGCCCCGCCGCACATGGCGTCGAGGCGCCGACTCAGCGCCTGCTCCCGCGGGCCATCGT